>NZ_JAMYTN010000016.1:0-129439 GCF_040322455.1 Mesorhizobium sp. M0139 | reverse complement strand
TTCCCCCCCAGCCTGATTCAGCCGCCTGAGCTTTTTGGGGGTGTGTGGGTGTTTTTTTTAAACTCCAAAGTCCTGGTTTCTCGGGCCCCGCTTTTTGCACGCGCCCCCCCCTTTCCTATTGGACTGACGATCTCACGCGCCTCTGAGCGTCAGGTGCAAGGTCTCGGCGAAGCGATCGGGATAGGGCGCAAAGCCCATATGGTCGCCGGGGAAGGCGGCGCGCTTGCTGCCGAGCCTGTCGGCCAGCGCCTTGCCCATGCCGTCGATCGGCTGGCCGATGGACTCTTCGCCGATGCCGACCACGACCGGGCGGCCGCGCAGCGCCTCGATATCAGGACGGTAGAGCGACAGCGGCATGACGCCATGCGCCAGCCAGTATTCGAAATTGCCGCTGACCCTGGCAAAGGTCTCGGCCTCCTCGGGCGACGGTTCGAACGAAGGCGGTCCGTCCTGCGGCCCGGCTTCATCCTGACCCGGCCCTTCCGACAGGCTGTTCTCGCTGAAGAATTTCTGCATCGCCGCCTTGACACCCTGGCTGCGATAGGTGTCGTGCAGGTCGCGCATGCCGGCCAGTGACGGCGACGGGTCGTCGAGCAGCATCATGCTGGGCGGCTCATGCGCCACCAGCGCACGAACCCGGCCGGGATGGCGGGCGGCGAGGTTGAGCCCGATCTGGGCGCCGCCGCTGGTGCCGAACACATAGGCCGGTCCGGCGCCAAGCGCCTCGATCAATCGCGCAGCATCGTCGCCATGGACATCGAGGTCCTGCTCTTGCGGCTCTCCGTCGAAGGTGCTGCGCGAATTGCCGCGCGGATCATAGGCGACCACCGTGTAGCGGTCGGCGAGGTGGCCCGCGACATCGGCGAAGACGCCGGCGTCCTGCGGTCCGCCGGGGATTATCAACAGTACGGGGCCGGAACCGCGCATCTCATAATAGAGGCTGGCGCCCGGTACTTTCAGCGTCGACGTTTGGGGGGTCATGTCCATCTCTCCTGTTGTTCTCATGTCAAAGTTCGGGTTTGCGCCGGGTCCGATCATTTGCCGGTCACAACCATGAGGTTGCCCTCGCTGTCGCGGAATTCGGCGACCGTGCGGCCCGGCTGCCAAGGCGCTTCCTGCGGCTCGGTGATGATTTCGACGCCGCGCGCCTTCAGGCCCGCGACCGTTGCCTCGACATCGCCATCAACGAGCACCAGCACGGGCTCAGTGCCCGGCGTGTCATCGGGGCGTTTGACGAAATGCAAATTGGTGACGGCGCCGGGAAATGTCAGCTCGATCCAGCGCCAGCCGCTGTCGCCCATCAGCTGGTCCTCCGCCACCTGGCAAGCAAGATGTCCGGTGTAGAAGGCCTTGGCGCGGTCCTGGTCGAACACCGGCAATTCGGCAAACTGGATGTGCATGATGGGTCTCTCCTGCTCCTGGACGGCTGCCGCGCAGCCGTCGACGGGAAAGACGATCCGGACGATCGAAAAGATTCGCCGGGCGACGAATCTTTTCGAGGCCGCGAAACGTCTTCTCCGTGCAGAGTTGAAAAACAGGAGACGACAATGGGCTACAATCTCATCCGCTACGGCGTGAAGGACGAAAGCATCGCCGAGAACCGTATGCTGGTTGCACAGGTGTTCGAGGCACTCGACGACACGAAGCCGCAATCCGTGCGCTACCTCGTCCTGGAACTGGAGAATGGCGAGTTCATCCATCTTGTCAGCCAGGATGGCGACGGCCTGACGGGGCTCGCAGCCTTCAAGGCCTTCAGCGCCGATCATGCCGGGCGCCGCTCGACGCCGCTTGCCAGATCGCCGGCAAAGATCGTCGGCAATTATCGTATGCTGGCCGGCGAGGTCGTGCCGGCTTGAATGCAAAGACCGGCATTTTGGGAACGGACAGGATGAACACAGCAAAACTCGACCGCGTTGCCCTGGAGGCGATGCTCGGCGCCTTGCGACCGAAGCTGCACCGCTACTGCGCCCGCATGGCCGGCTCGGTGATCGATGGCGAGGACATCGTCCAGGAGACACTGATCAAGGCACTGCAGGCCATCGACGGCGACGCCACCGTTGGGCGTCCGGAGCAATGGCTGTTCCGCATAGCCCACAATGCCGCGCAGGATCATCTGCGCCGGCGCCAGCGGGAGCAGGCGCGCATGAGCGAGACCGACATGACGACGATCGAAGACCCCTCCGCAAGCGCCGATGCGAGGCTCGCCACCGCCGCCAGCCTGCGAAGCTTCATGCAGCTGGCAACAGTGCAGCGCAGCGCCGTGATCCTTATCGACGTGCTTGGCCTCAGCCTGCACGAAACCTGCGAAGTGTCCGGCGCGACGCTGGCCGCGACCAAGGCAGCGCTGCATCGCGGGCGGTCGCAGCTGCGCCTACTGGCGTCACAGGACGAGCAGGCGCCTGCCCCAAAGCTCGACGCCGGTGACGAGCGGCGCCTGCGCCGCTATGTCGACCTGTTCAACGCGCGCGACTTCGACGCCGTGCGCGCGTTGATCGCCGAGGATATCCAGCTTGAAGTCGTCAACCGCACCCGCATGCGCGGCAAGGCGCAGGTTTCCAACTATTTCGGCAATTACGACCGTGTCCAGGACTGGGCGCTGTCGCTCGGCTTCGTCGACCGCAGGCCGGCCATCCTGATCCGCAACCCGCAAACGGGAGATGACGCCGTGCGCGGCTTCATGCTGGTCGACTGGCAGGATGGAAAGGTCAGCCATATCCGCGATTTCCGCTACGCGCCCTATTGCCTTGCCGATGCGGACATCCGCTTCATCGACGAGTAAGCATCGGCCGGAGAGCGCGGGCTTCGCGCCTCAGGCGAAGCTTTGCAAATTGGCGTCCTGCAGCTTGGAGCCGGCGAGCAAGGCCTCGAGCACCTGCTTCTTGAGCGACAGGCACTGCGAGCGGGCAAGCTTTGCGATGGCCGAGACTTCGGCCAGCTCGCAGGCAAGCACCAACTCCTTCTGCTGGCCGATGATCGCTTGCGTGAAGTCGCGCGATTTGAAGCCGAGATGGAGGACACGCTCCGACTGGTCGAGCGTTTGGTCGAGCAGGCGAACCAGCCGCAGATTGCCGGAGAGTTCAGCCAGGGCCAGGCGAAAGGCGCGGTCGGCTGCCAGAAAGGCGACATGGCTGCGCAGCGTCTCCGGCTTCAGCACCTTCTGCGCCGCCAGCCTGATGTCGTCGAGCCCGCGTTCGGTGAGGTTGGCCGCGGCCACCCGGAACACTTCCGGCTCGATCAGGCTGCGGACGTCGAAAATCTCGTTGACGTCGCGCAGGCTAAGCGGTGCGATGACATAGCCACGGCGCGGCTCGCTCTTGATCAGCCCTTCCTGCGTCAGGCGGGCCAAAGCCGAGCGGATCGTCGCCTTCCTGATCTGGTAGCGGTCGCCGATCTGCTTTTCGGTCAGGCTTTCGCCGGGTTGCAGGACGCAGGCGACGATGTCGCTCTTGAGCTGCTCATAAGCTTCCTCGCTGCGCAATATGTCGGCGGTCGACGGCGCCTTGACGGCGGACGGTGACACTGATTTCGGAAGAGCCATATCTGCCTGCCCGTTTGGTCTGCCCGCGTGGTCTGCCCGCGTAGTCTGCTTGCCCGTTTCGACCATCCGGGTTGACGGGTCTGTCGGCATTCGCTAGCCTGAGCATCTCAGCTGTATTGGTTGAGCTTCCCAATGGAGATGACGACAAATGTCTCTTGCCGCCAACTCGCCTCTCTACGCCGTAACCGCCGGTATCGTCAACGCAGCCAAAGGTGCTCATGCCATCGAACGGGTCAAGGCGGTGCTGCGCGAACACACCGACTGCTTCCATGCATCAGGCGTGCTCGCGCATGAGGAAGACGACGATGAGGTGCTGCTGCATGCCAGCCCTGACTTGACCATCTACCACATCACGCTGTCGCCCGGCCTGCGGTACCCGCCGCACAACCATCTAATGGATGCGCTGATCGGCATCTACAAGGGCAGCGAGACCAACTTCATCTATCCCGTCGACGGCAGCGAGATCGATGCGCCGGAACGCCACGACATCGCGGCGCCCGCGGTGGTGCACATGACCCCTGATACGGTGCACGCGGTGGCCAACACCGGCAGCGCCCGCTCAGGCGCCCTGCATGTCTATCTCGGCAATCTTACCGAGACCCACCGCCACATGTGGAGCCCGGACAGCAACCAGGCAGAGCCGTTCGACAATATGCGGTATCTGGCTGGTGCGAGGCCGATTGGGTCCTGATCCGGGATAGGCGGAATAACGGTCGCCGCATACCGGCCCATTTCAAGAACACCGCAGCGCGTTGATTAGCGCAGTTAGTGCGGCAGGCTGATGCTGGCGACTGGGGTAATACATGAAGAAGCCTGGAATAGGCGGCGTCCAGTTCTCCAGCACTCGAATGAGGCGGTGCTCGGCAACGTGTTCCGCGACCTGCTCTTCATATGTGAGCCCAAGACCGGCTAGCGGATCGCAGGAAATCACAGTTTCGGCGGAAATGGCGCGCCCGAAGAGATTCGAACTCCTGACCCCCAGATTCGTAGTCTGGTGCTCTATCCAGCTGAGCTACGGGCGCGCAACAGGCCATGCTTTACATAGCCCCGCTAACCGATCCTGACGACCAGCCGCGACAAGACGTGTTCCCTAGCGACTGAATTTCCGAAAAGCAAGCCAATCCGGCAAAAGTTTTGTCGCAGCTGCTTTCGACGGTGTCGATCAAGGTGTGCTGAGATTCAGCTAAAGTCCGGCTTCGGCTGAATATCAATACTGCTCAGGCCGGGCGGCGCAGGCCGTTGCGGGCCTGGTCGAGGCGGACCGGCTGGTCGGGGATGGTGACGGCGAAGGTGGTGCGTCCGCCGATCGATTCGACCAGCTCCACCGTGCCGCCATGGGCGCGGATCAGTTCGTGCGCGATGGCCAGGCCAAGGCCGGTGCCGCCGCTGCGGGCCGAGCCGCGAAACGCCGCGAACAGGTTTTCTCGAGCCTTCGCCGGCAGGCCGGGACCGGTGTCGGTGACAATGATGCGGCTTACGCTGCCTATGCGCTCGGCCGATACGGCGAGCCGGCGCACCAGCGCGCTCTCGGCGTCGGCCGCCATCGCCTGGACCGCGTTGCGACAGAGATTGGTGAGCACGCGAAACAGCTGGTCGGAATCGGCATCGACCTCGAAGGCGAGCTCGACGGCATTGACGAATTCGATGCCGCCCTCGATGTCGAGCAGGCCGTGGACGTCGTCGACCAGCTGGCGCAGCCGCAAGCGGCGGCGTGAGGGCGCCGGCTCCTGCGTGCGACCATAGTGGAGCACGCCTTCGGAATAGGAGACGGCTCGGTCGAGCGCGCGCAACAGCTTTGGCGCGAAGGCCTGCACCGTCGGGTCCTTGACCAGGCGCAAGCGGTCCGACATCAGCTGCGCCGAGGCCAGGATGTTGCGCATGTCGTGGTTGATCTTGGAGACGGCGAGGCCAAGGTCGGCAAGGTGCTTCTGCTCCGACAGCATCTTTTGCAGCCGTTCCTGCATCTGCGACAGTTCGCGCTCGGCAACGCCGATCTCGTCGGCGCGGGCGGCCGGGTGGATGATGCGCCCTGGATCGTCGGGCGCCTCGGAGAAGGACAGCATCGAGCGCGTCATGGTGCGGATCGGGCCGATCATGATCAGGTCGATCGCGGCATAGACCAGCATTGCGGTGAACAGCGAGATCAGCAGTGAGACGAAGGCGACGTTGCGCGAATAGCGCAGCATGGCGTTGCGCAGGGAATAGTCGGGCATGATCAGCTCGAATTCCTTGTCGCTGTCGACGACCGGGCCGAACACCCGCAGCATGCGCTTGCCGCCGAAGAACAGCGTATCCAGCGCCCCGGTCATGCCCTTGATCATGCCGACATTGGCGATGTCGATGTGCTCGTCGACCTGCGGCGGCATCTCGGCCACCACCAGCAGGCGCGATACGCCGCCGTCGCGCACCGCGATCGCCTTGGCGCCGATTGCCATCAGCACGTCGTTCTGGGCGGCGCGGGAGAGCGAATTGGGCTCGCCCTGCACCAGCACGATCGACACCGCGGCAGCGGTGCTTAGCCGCTCCTTCAGCCAGGCCAGGCGGTAGCTGGCGATCCAGGGCAGGAAAATGAGGACTTCGGCCAGGAGCACGAAGACAATGGTGAGCAAGAGCAGCTTGGTCGACAGGCCGCGCGCCAAGGGCACTGAACGATTGGGCACCGAACGGCTCGCAACCGGGCGAACGGTCGCCGGGCTGGCATCGGCTGTCGCCGGGCCGCTCCCTTCATCCGCTGATGCAACTTCGCTCATTAAGGCCTGTCTTCACAAACGCTTGATCGGTTGAGATTAGGTGATTGCGGCTTTTTTGCCAATTTCATCCTTCGTTGGACGATGGTGCCAGCAATAAAGATAGCCTCGAACTGGGTGTTCGCGCCGCGACGAACGGGGTGTCGCGTCGTGACGAACTGGCAGTTCGCACTGCGACGAACTGGCGTTCGCGCTGCGACGAACTCATAGTTCGCGCTGGATTGACTCCCAAAACCCTTCTTTCTATAAGCCGCTCACGCTCGGGCCATTCGTCCCGGCGCGGTTTCGATCGCGCCAATGCCGGCCCGGCAAAGCTCCTGTTACACAGTGACAGAATCAAGAAGGGCCGCACCCCGCGGTATTAAAACAAATGAAGCGTACCTACCAACCGTCCAAACTCGTCCGCAAACGCCGGCACGGTTTCCGTGCTCGCATGGCCACCAAGGGTGGTCGCGGCGTCGTCGCAGCTCGCCGCAACCGCGGCCGCAAGCGGCTCAGCGCCTGAACGGAAGACGAGATCGTTGCCCGCAACCGGCAAGCCAGTGGGACCAAACCCCAAGCGGCTTCTGAAACGTGCGGAATTCCTGGCCGTCCGCCGCGGTGAAAAGCGGCGCGGGCGGCTTTTTCTCGTTGAAGTTCTCGACCGCAAAGACGGTCTGCCGCCGCGCGTCGGCTTCACCGTCACCAAGAAGGTCGGCAATGCGGTTGTGCGCAACCGCGTCAGGCGGCGGCTGAAAGAAGCCGTGCGCACCCATGCCGCAAGTGACATGGCGCCCGGCAATGACTATGTCATTGTCGGGCGTGAAGACGTGCTCACCATTCCGTTCGGCCACTTGAAGGCCGAACTCTCCCGCCGTCTCAGCGGAACACGATAGGCCAAGGGCTTTCGATGGAAAATAACCGGAACTTCTACATCACCATCGTCTTGTCGGTGCTGATCCTCGGGCTGTGGCAATATTTCTATGTGCTGCCGCGGAGCGAACAGCAGCGCGAGGCGGCCCGCATCGAAGAGCAGCGGGCGGCGGAGCAGAAGAAGGCGGCCGAGGCCGCCAATCCCGGCGGCACGCCGGCGCCCGCGGCGCCCGGCGCCATTCCAAACGCGCCCGGCACCTATGTCACGACGCCGGAAGGCCGCGCGCAGGAAGTGGCCAAGACGGCCCGCGTCAACATCGACACGCCGAGCCTGTCGGGCTCGATCAACCTCACCGGCGCCCGCCTCGACGACCTAAAGCTCAAGCACTACACCGAGACGGTCGACAAGACATCGCCGCAGATCCAGCTGCTCAATCCGCAGGCGCTGCCCACCGGCTATTATGCCGAGATCGGCTTTGTCGGCAGCGACACGACCGGCACTGTGCCGGGCCCGGAAACGGTCTGGAGCGTCGACGGCAATGCGACGCTGACGCCGGCGACGCCAGTGACGCTGACCTTCACCAACGACAAGGGCCTGACCTTCAAGCGCACGATCTCCGTCGACGGCGACTACATGTTCACCGTTTCCGATGCGGTGCAGAATTCAGGCTCGACCCCCGTCACGCTGTCCAATTACGGCCGCGTCATCCGTTTCGACAAGCCGGCCGTCGCCAGCTCCTATGTGCTGCATGAAGGCCTGATCGGCGTCACGGGAACCGAAGGCCTGCAGGAGCACAAATACGCCGACATCGAGAAGAACAAGCTCTATACGCCGAGCAAATCGACCGATGGCTGGCTTGGCATCACCGACAAATATTGGGCGGTCACCCTGGTGCCGACCGAGAAGCAGCCCTTCCAGCCGCACTATGCCTATTACGACAATGGCCGCCCGCGCTACCAGTCGGACTTCCTCACCGACCCGATCACCATTGCCGCCGGCCAGTCGGCGACGGTCGAGACCGAGATCTTCGCCGGCGCCAAGGAAGTCAACAAGATCAACGCCTACGCCCAGGATCGCCAGATCAGGCTGTTCGACCGGCTGATCGATTGGGGATGGTTCATCTGGATCACCAAGCCGATGTTCTACCTGATCGACACGCTGTACAAATTCTTCGGCAATTTCGGTCTGGCCATCCTTGCCACCACCGTCGTCGTCAAAACCCTCTTCTTCCCGCTCGCCAACAAATCCTATGCGTCGATGGCGAACATGAAGAAGGTGCAGCCCAAGATGCTCGAGATCCGCGAGAAATACGCGGACGACAAGATGAAGCAGCAACAGGCGATGATGGAGCTGTACAAGACCGAGAAGATCAATCCGCTCGCCGGCTGCTGGCCGGTGGCGCTGCAGATCCCGGTGTTCTTCTCGCTCTACAAGGTGCTCTACATCACCATCGAGATGCGGCACGCGCCGTTCTTCGGCTGGGTCCAGGATCTGGCCGCGCCCGATCCGACCTCGGTCTTCAACCTGTTCGGCCTGCTGCCCTTCGCGCCGCCGGCATTCCTGCCGCATATGGGCGCCTGGGCGGTGGTCATGGGCATCACCATGTTCCTGCAGATGCGCATGAACCCGACGCCGCCGGATCCGACGCAGGCGCAGATCTTCACCTGGATGCCGGTGATCTTCACCTTCATGATGGGCAGCTTCCCGGCCGGCCTCGTCATCTACTGGGCCTGGAACAACACGCTGTCGATCCTGCAGCAGGGCGTGATCATGAAGCGCCAGGGCGCCAAGATCGAATTGTGGGACAATCTGACGGCATTGTTCCGAAAGAAACCCTCGCCAGCTGAATAAACAGCGTGGCAATCAAAGCCCCGGCTCGTCCGGTGTTTTTGTGGACGAGGCGCGCATCACGTTCCCGTGAGGCGCGAAACTTGCGGCGTGCAACCGGCGTGGCTGCTGCTTGTACCGCCAAGGCCGATCAACACCGATCAGCTCTAATCCGAAGACCGCTGTTTTTGATCCGTGACCCCGTCATGTCCATCCCGGGGATGCGGCGCGTGGAATGGGCATTCGCCTTTAAATATTTGTTATCATTATCCTTTTTTACTCTGCACCGAAACTTTCCCGCAATCGCCGCGTAACTCTTCCCGACAATCGAATCAACAATTGTCGCACCAGAAGGGTTCTCCAATGGCAAAGTCCATCCTCAAGGCATTCTGCTTTTCCGCCGGCCTGGCTCTATCGGGCCTCGCAGCTACGACGGCCTATACGCTCGCCAATCCCGCCGTTGGCGGCGCTGCGATGCTGACCTCGAAGAACATCGTCGAGAACGCCCTCAACTCGCCGATCCACAAGACGCTGGTTGCCGCCGTCAAGGCCGCCGGCCTGGTCGACACGCTGGAAAGCGCGGGACCCTTCACGGTGTTTGCGCCGACCGATTCCGCCTTCAAGAAACTGCCGGCCGGCACCGTCGCCACGCTGGTGAAGCCCGAAAATAAGGACAAGCTGACCAAGATCCTGACCGCCCATGTCGTGGCCGGCAAGATCTCGGCCAAGGATATGATGACCAAGGCCAAGGCGATGGGTGGCAAGTATGAAATGAAGACCGTCAGCGGCGACACGCTGATCGCCGAGGTAAAAAAAGGCGCGCTTTATATCGTCGACGAATCCGGCGGCGCCGCCAAGGTAACGGTCGCCGACGTCAACCAGTCGAACGGCGTCATCCACGTCGTCAACAAGGTGCTGTTGCCGAAGTAACGGCTTTACGCAACGGGGAATGACGGCGGGCTGCGACGGGCTTTCTCGGTCTGCCTTCCCCACCTCACGAGGAGGTGCCATTCTTTTGAAGCCGTCTTCGACACCACCGGGGTCCTGCTTGTCCTTCGCAGGGCCCCGTTTTTTTTGTTTCAGGGCGCCTTAGCCGACGGCGGCGGTCGACCTGATCGTGATCTGCCGCGGCACGAACTGAACATCGAAGCCCAGCAGGGCTCGCTCATCGGGCGATTGGTGCTATAGGGCGGATCACGCCATCTCGAATGGCGGCTTTAATTTGCGCCACTCTCGACGGATCTCGCCATGGACGGACCCAACCCAGACATCAAACACCCGATCCCGATGCACCCCCGCGTCGGCTTCCTCAAGCCCCTGGTCACCGCGCCGAATATCGAGATCGGCGAGTTCACCTACTATGACGATCCTGACGGACCGGACAAATTCGCCGAGCGGTGCGTGCTGCATCATTATCCCTTCATCGGCGACAAGCTGATCATCGGCAAGTTCTGCGCCATCGCCGAGGGCGCGCGCTTCATCATGAACGGCGCCAACCATGCCATGTCCGGCTTTTCCACCTATCCGTTCAACATTTTCGGCCATGGCTGGGAGCAAGGCTTCGACCCGAAGACGTGGTCGCAGGAACTGCGCGGCGACACGGTGGTCGGCAATGATGTATGGATCGGCATGGATGCGGTGATCATGCCCGGCGTGTCGGTCGGCAATGGCGCCATCGTGGCGGCGAAATCGGTGGTGACGCATGACGTGCCGGCCTATGCGATCGTCGCCGGCAATGCGGCAAAGGTGGTGAAGATGCGTTTCGACGACAGGACGGTCAGGCGGCTGCTTTCCGTGGCGTGGTGGAACTGGCCGGTGGACAAGATCGGCCGCAACCTCAACGCCATTCGGGGCGCCGATATTTCCAGGCTGGAGGCAGCGATTTGAACGCGCTGGGCAACACCGTCATCGGAACCGACCTGTTCACCAAGGGGTGGATCTTCATCCGCGGCGTGCCGGCGATGAAGTTCCTGCCGCCGGAGGGGCCGCCGGAGATCGCCTTTGCCGGCCGCTCCAATGTCGGCAAGTCGTCGCTGATCAATGCGCTGGTCGGCCATAACGGGCTGGCGCGCACCTCCAACACGCCGGGGCGCACGCAGGAGCTCAACTATTTCGTGCCGGGCGGGTTTTCCGGCGAAGGCACCGACTTGCCGCCAATGGCGCTGGTCGACATGCCGGGCTACGGCTATGCCAGCGCGCCGAAGGAAAAGGTGGACGATTGGACCAAGCTGGTCTTCGACTATCTCAAGGGCCGCGTGACGCTGAAGCGGGTCTATGTGCTGATCGATTCCCGCCATGGCATCAAAGCCAAGGACGACGAAGTGCTGTCGCTGCTCGACAAGGCGGCGGTGTCCTACCAGATCGTGCTGACCAAGACCGACAAGATCAAGGCCGCCGGCGTGCCGCAGCTGATCGAAGAGACATTACTGAAGATCAAGAAGCGGCCGGCGGCGTTTCCGTTCGTGCTCGCCACGTCGTCGGAAAAGGGCGAGGGTCTGGACGAACTGCGCGCGGCGATCGTGCTGGCGGCCAATGGCGGTTAAAAGCAACTCCGGGAAAAGTGTGAAGCGGTTTTCCGTCCGGAGTTGCGAAAAAAGACCTTTGGCTAACTAGGCCTTTGCCTTGGACTTCGCCTCGAGCGCGATCATCTGGTGGCTTTCTTCCTCGGCAAGCTTTTCGGTGCCGTAGGACTTCAGGAACAGGCTGACGCCCGACCGCACGATGTGGTCGATTTCATCCTGGCTCGGCGCCTTGGTGCGGTAGGCGAAGATGCACTGGCGAAACAGGCCGGCGAGGCACAGTTCGGTGAATTGATAGGCGGCAAGATCGACATCATCGATCTTGAGCAGGCCGCGTTCTATGGCTGCATTGAGGAACTTGACCACCTTGTCGTGGCCGCGTTTGGGGCCGCGTTCGTAAAACCGCGCGCCCATGTCCGGTATCCTGTCGGAGGCGCCGATCACGGTGCGTTGCGCCTGGATGACCTTGGCCGAGGTGATCTTCATCGACAGCACCTTGCCGAACTTCACCAGCGTCTGGCGCAGATCGTCGGCGCGGTCGAGCATGTCGTACATGTTCTTGAAGATGGTGCCGCGCTCTTCCTCGATCAGCGCCTCGAACAGCTCTTCCTTGTTGGCGAAGTAGACATAGATCGTGCCCTTGGAGACGCCGGCCTCGCGGGTAATGTCGTTCATCGACGCCGCTTCGAAGCCCTTGTCGATGAACACGCGCCGCGCGCCCTCGATAATCTGGCTGCGCTTGACCGGATCCTGGCCCGCCGCCGGGCGGCCGCGACGCGCACTATCCAGCACATCGCACGGATCATTTTCGACGTCGGGTAACGTGTCGGCCATTAAAGTCACACCTCGCGAAATAATTCGAACCGAGCGGTTCGATTGCTCTTGATATGGGCCTGCTTTAGCGCTATGTCAACGTTCGCATCGAACCGAACGGTTCAGTATAACACATTTTCCTTATGTAGCTACGGTAGCGAGATATCATGTCCTCGAACACGCCAACCACCGCCGAAGTCCGCCCCTTTCCCAACGCCAAGGTCTCGCCGGTTATCGAAGCGCCGGAAGCGCCCATCAAGCCTGCCGCCGAAGTTTTGGCCGAGGTGCCGGCCAAGAAGAAGCGGTCGGCTCGCTCGTTCATGCTGCCGATCATCGGCCTCGCTCTGCTCAGCGCCGGCGCCTGGTATGGCTATAATTACTGGACCGACGGCCGGTTCCTGATCTCGACCGACGATGCCTATGTCCAGGCCGACATGTCGTTCGTCTCGCCGAAGATTTCCGGCTATGTCGATCAAGTCAAGGTCTCGGAGAACCAGCAGGTCAAGGCCGGCGATCCGCTGCTGACGATCGACGACGGCGACTACAGAATAGCCGTTGCCCAGGCGGAGGCGCAGATCGCCACGCTGGCCAAGACGCTCGACCGTATCGACGCGCAGACCAAGGCGGCGCAAGCTTCGCTGCAACAGGCGCAGGCGCAGAAGGTCGCCGACCAGGCGGCAGCCGACAACGCCGCTCGCGCCCAGCAGCGCGCCGCGCAACTGGTCAAGACGCATGTCGGCACACAGGCGCAACTGGACGATGCCCAGACCGCTCTCGACCAGGCCAATGCGGCCCTCGTCGGCGCCGACGCGCAGATTGCAGCCGCACAGGCCAATATCGGCGTGTTCGAAGCGCAGCGCGCCGAATCGGCCAGCACGCTGGCTTCGCTGCGGCTGAACCGCGACAAGGCCGCGCGCGATCTGTCCTTCACCGTGCTCAAGGCGCCTTATGACGGCGTCGTCGGCAACCGCTCGGTCGAGCAGGGCGACCTCGTCAGCCCGGGCCAGAAGCTCGCCGTCGTGGTGCCGCTGGACAAGCTCTACATCGTTGCCAACTTCAAGGAGACGCAGCTGGCCAAGCTGGTGCCCGGCGAGAAGGTGCGGGTCTCGGTCGACGCCACGGACGGCCATGATTTCGAAGGCACGGTGTCGTCGCTGGCGCCGGCTTCGGGTGCGGTGTTCTCGCTGCTGCCGCCGGAAAATGCCACCGGCAACTTCACCAAGGTGGTGCAGCGCATCCCGGTTCGCATCGACGTTCCGGCCGATGTGCTGAAGGCAGGCAGGCTGCGCGCCGGCCTGAGCGTGGTCGTCGCCGTCGACAGCCGCACGGCTCCGGCTACGGCGAACTGAGCGAAAGCCGGGAGCAACGCCATGGCAACCGCAACCATAACCGCAGGAGCGGCGCCGGCGCCTGCCATGCCGGCGGTGCCGACGACCATCTCGACGCGCCGCCTCATCGCCTTCCTGGCGATGGTGTTCGGCATGTTCATGGCGATCCTCGACATCCAGATCGTCTCAGCCTCGCTGGCCGAGATCCAGGCCGGCCTCAGCGCCAGTTCCGATGAAATTCCATGGGTGCAGACCGCCTATCTGATCGCCGAGGTGGTGATGATCCCGCTGTCGGGCTTCCTCAGCCGGATGCTGTCGACGCGCGTGCTGTTTGCAGGCGCCGCGGCCGGCTTCACGGCGGCCAGCGCGCTGGCCGCGACCGCCACCAACATCGACCAGATGATCGTCTACCGAGCCATCCAGGGCTTTATCGGCGGCGGCATGATCCCGAGCGTTTTCGCCGCCGCCTTCACCATCTTCCCGCCGTCGCGCCGCGCCATGGTGTCGCCGATGATCGGCCTGGTGGCGACGCTGGCGCCGACCATCGGCCCGACCGTCGGCGGCTATATCAGCCATGCCATGTCGTGGCACTGGCTGTTCCTCATCAATGTCATTCCAGGCATTCTGGTGACGGTCACGACCTGGACCCTGATCGATTTCGACAAGCCCAATCTCGGCCTGTTCAGCAAGTTCGACTGGTGGGGCCTTGCCGGCATGGCGGCGTTTCTCGGCTGCATGGAATATGTGCTCGAGGAAGGTCCGAACCATGACTGGCTGCAGGAACAGGCCGTGTTCATCTGCGCCATCATCATGGTTGTCGGTGCGGCGCTGTTCTTCTGGCGTGCCTTCACCGCCGAGGAGCCGATCGTCGATCTCAGGGCCTTCACCAACGTCAATTTCGCCTTCGGTTCGCTGTTCTCTTTCGTCATCGGCATCGGCCTGTACGGTCTGACCTATCTCTACCCGGTGTTCCTCGGGCGCATCCGCGGCTACGATTCCATGATGATCGGCGAAGCCTTGTTCGTCAGCGGCCTGGCGATGTTCGTCACTGCGCCGATTTCCGGCATCCTGTCGAGCAAGATGGATTTGCGCATCATGATGATGATCGGGCTGTTCGGCTTCGCTGCCGGCACATGGTGGATGACGCATCTGACCGCCGACTGGGATTTCTGGGAATTGCTGATCCCGCAGATCCTGCGCGGCAGCTCGATGATGCTGTGCATGGTGCCGATCAACAACATTGCGCTCGGCACCTTGCCGCCGGACCGGCTGAAGAACGCGTCGGGCCTGTTCAACCTGACCCGCAACCTCGGCGGTGCGGTCGGCCTTGCCGTCATCAACACCGTGCTGATCGATCGCAGCGCCTTCCACTACGCCAGGCTGGCCGAGCATGTGGAATGGGGCAGTGCGGCGGCGCAGACCAAGCTGCAGAACATGACGCTCGACTTCCAGCAGACTCCCGGCCTCGACGCCACCAAGGCGGCGATCTCCAAACTGTCGGGCATGGTCCAGCAGCAGGCGTCGCTGCTGTCGTTCATGGATGTGTTCACCATGCTGACCGTGCTGTTCGCGACCATGGCGGTCTTCACCCTGGTCATCGCCAAGCCGGCGCCGCCCGCGGGCAGCGGTGGCGGAGGCCATTGAGCGCGCCGGACCCCCCGCCTGGCGCCCTCATGTGTGACCCCGGAAATCACCCCCGATTTCCGGGGTCACGCTTAAGCATCGATCGTTGTCAAGCTCCTTGGTCGAACACCCGGCGCGCTATGCTGCGGCAGGCGGCCCAAACCATTTGGTCAGCGAGTCGGTTAGCCCGGCTGCTTCAGGGCCGCCGACCCAGGCCACATAACCGTCAGGCCGGACCAGCACTGCGCGTGGGGCTTCGACTGCCCCCAGCACCGGAAGCTCCCATGCGCCATCGTAGCTGGCGTCGACAGTCCGAACCCGATCAGCCCACGGGCGGATGTCCAAAGCGCCGGGTTTTTCAAAGTTGAGCAGCAGCGGCCGGGCGTCGTGCAGCAGGGCAAAGACCGGCAGCGGACCGGCAGCGGTGACGAGGTCGAGATCAGGCATGCGACGTCCCAGCAGCGGATGCCCTTCGCCAAGATCGTAGTGAATGTCCAGGCCGGACATCATCCCGGCAAAACGCTTGCGCGGCTCTTCCATGGCGAGCAGTTCGGCCATTGTATCGCGCAACGCTTTGGTACGCTCGTCTTCGCGACGCAGCGCGACCGACGCCATGGTGTTTTTCATCACACGCGCGGCAATCGGGTGGCGCTCTGCCTGGTAGCTGTCGAGCAGGCTTTCGGGCGCAGTTTTCCTGACAACCTGGGCGAGCTTCCAGCCCAGATTGACCGCGTCGTGCACACCGGTCTGCAGACCCTGTCCGCCGTCCGGCGGATGGACATGCGCGGCGTCGCCGGCGAGCAGCACCCGCCCCTTGCGGTATGAGGCTGCCTGCCGGGTCATGTCGGTGAAGCGGGCCAGCGATGTCGGATTGTGGACGCCATAATCGGTGCCGTAGACGGCAATGAGCGCCTCGCTGAGATCGCGCAAAGTTGGCTCGCCGCCAGCCCCGACCTCGCGCTCGGTCACCAGCACCCGTACCGTACCGCCTTCCAGTCTGCTGAGGCCGTGAATTCCGATGGCATCGCGGTGGATACCCCATTGCGGCTCTTCTGTCACCTCGATCTCGGCGATCAAATTGCTGGTTGTCGGCTCGGAACCGGGGAACTCTATGCCCCCCGCCTTGCGCACGAGGCTTCTGCCGCCGTCGCAGCCGACAAGATAATCGGCACGAAGCGACCCGCCATCTGTCAGCGCGAAATCGACGCCGCCTGCATCCTGCACAAAGCCTGTCACCTCGCGGCCACGGTAGACCGTGACACCAAGTTCATCGACCCAGCAGGTAAGGATGCGCTCTATGTGCTTTTGCCACAGCGCCAGCCCGTAATTGTGGCGGGTGGGGAAGTCGCTGATGTCAAGCGAAACGCCGGCGAAACCTGCGACCTGTGCGGTCTGGCCTTGCGACAGGAACCGATCGGCAATGCCGCGCTGGTCGAAGATCTCGATGGTGCGCGAATGCAGGCCGCCCGAGCGCGCGCCGGCGAGATCCTGGTTCTCGCGCCGCTCGACGATGGCGACATCGATGCCGGCCAGGGAAAGCTCGCCGGCCAGCATCAACCCGGTCGGGCCGCCGCCGGCGATCACCACGGAATGGGATATTCGCGGCCGGTCCGCATCAACACCGTCGGTCGATTTGGCGGTCGATTTGGGCTCGCCGTCGCGAGCCCGTGCTTTGGTTGGTTGCATAGATTCTGGCCCTCTCGTTAGGGCTGCGGAATCTACGCATAAAAAGCCGTCTGCCAATTCTTGAAGTTGACTGTTTTCGCCCCATTTCAAGAGATAGGAGGCGGTCGTCACGCCGGCTCCAAATCCCCACCCCGCTAAAAGACGCCGAACGGTCAGGCAGTTGCCGGCTTGAAGCTGAGCGCCACGCCGTTGATGCAATGGCGCAGGCCGGTCGGCGCCGGGCCATCGTCGAAGACATGGCCGAGATGGCCGCCACAGCGGCGGCAGTGGACCTCGGTACGGGTCATGCCGAGCGAACGGTCCTCGGTCTTGCCGACGGCGTTGGCAATCTCCTGCCAGAAGCTCGGCCAGCCGGTGCCGGACTCGAACTTGGTCTCCGAGGAATAGACCGGCAGGTCGCAACCGGCGCAGGCGAAAATGCCCTTGCGGTGCTCGTTCAGCAGCGGGCTGGTGCCGGGATATTCGGTGCCTTCCTTGCGCAGCACGTTGAAGGCTTCGTCGGACAGGATGGCGTGCCATTCGGCGTCGGTCTTGGTGACCTCGAAGGTTTCAGCAGCTCTGGCGGGTTGGGGTCCGCCCATGCGCAGCGTTGCCACCGCGCCGGCAAATGCGGCAACGGCGACGCCACTCAAAAGCAAGTCGCGACGGTTCATGACAGAAATCCTCCTGCGGGTTGTTTTGCCAGATTTGGCCGCCACTGGAAAATCAAAAGCCGGTGACGGTTGCCCTGCAAACGAACGCTCCACACCGGCTCCGCGCTTGTTGCGGACGGGATGGAGCGCTCGGTCGTTTGCTCGGCCCACGGGGGCGGGGCCGCGCAATCTGCAGGAGCTTACCGCCTGTTCGTCGGCGGCAGGGCTTTGTTACATCTTCGGCAGCAGGACCTTGTCGATGACGTGGATGACGCCGTTCGACTGCTCGACATCGGCGATCGTCACATTGGCGACATTGCCGTTCTCGTCGGTCACGGTGACCTTGCCGCCGTCAGCCTTGAGCGACAGCTCGCAGCCGCCGACCGTCTTGACCTTATGGGTGCCGCCATCGGCCTTGGCCATCGAGGCGACATCGGCGCCCATCGCTTTAGCGCCGATGACATGGCAGGTCAGGATCTTGGTGAGCTTGTCCTTGTTCTCGGGCTTGAGCAGCGTCTCGACCGTGCCAGCCGGAAGCGCGGCGAAGGCCTCATTGGTCGGCGCGAAGACGGTGAACGGGCCTGCGCCCTGCAGCGTCTCGACCAGGCCGGCAGCCTTGACGGCGGCGACCAGCGTGGTGTGGTCCTTCGAATTGACGGCGTTCTCGACGATGTTCTTGTTGGCGTACATGGCGGCGCCGCCAACCATCGGATTCTCGGCATAGGCGATTGTGGCGAGGGCGGAGACGGCAATGGTACCGGCGAGCAAAAGGGTGGCGATTCTACGCATAGTGTTCGAACTCCTCGGGGTTATTGTTTCCTCTTTCGGAACATGAGGAGATACGAAATAGAACTGCCTGAGTTTCCGCGCGCCGGGAAAAATTTCCTTTATTTTGTCGACGAATTAATCTCCGGAGATCGAACCTCTAATCTCCAGCAGCGTATCCAAAACGAAAACAGCGGAAGATGTACTTCCGCTGTCTTCATTGTGACGTCATGGTTTTACGATTTATCAGATGCCCTTCAGGTCGCCCGCGGCAACGACCGGTCCGGTCGGCTGTCCGGTCGTCGAACCGCCCGTCGGCTCGACGCTGACGGCAAGCACGGCGCCTTGCGCCAGCTTCTGCTGCACTGCCGGGGTAACCGGAATGTGCGTGACCTGGCCGGCGGGAATGACACCCATCGAGACCGGCGCATTCTTGCCTTCGATCATCCACAGTTCGAAGTCCTTGCCGGCGGCGCGTTCGCCCGAAACCAGCGACAGGCCGACATCGCGGCGGGAAGCGTCGTAGACGACGAGGTATTTGACATCGCTGCCTTCGGCAGCCAGCGAGGCGACGAGGCGCTCCTGCGGCACGACGACCGGCGACCTGACGTAAGGCACGGCGACATAGAGCACCAGGGCCGCGAGAGCCGCTGCGGTGAGGCCGCGCCAGAAGCTAAGGCTGGACCACAGGCTGCCGCTCGGGGCCGTCGTCGACGCCGCGGTGGAGGAGAACAGCCGGCGATCGATAGCCGGCTTGATGGTGGCCGGCGGCTCTACCTCAGCATAAGCGGCAGCCATCGGCGAGAGATTCACTTCCCAGGAATCGACGAGACGGGCAAAGCCGGTCTCCGCGTCGATGCGTCCGGAGGCTATCTGGCGCTCATCCGCCGGCAGCACGCCGAGAACGTATTCGGCTGCGAGCAGGTCGTCGCCTCCACGTTCCGGTCCATTTTCTTCTGCCAGGGTCATCTTTCCAGACATTCTCTAAGTTTCAACAGGCTGCGGCGCAGCCATGTCCGCATCGTGTTGAGCGGAACCTTGTGACGTTCCGCGAGCTCGGCGTAACTTTCGCCGTTCAAATAAGCACCCCGAACGGCTTGCGCCCGGTCTTGTTCCAACTCTTCAAGGCACTGATAGATGCGCTCGGATTCACCGCCCGCAACAACCATAGCCTCTGGCCCCGGACCGGGGTCAGCCACGTCGAGCGCGGCATCGATATCGGCAGCGGGCTTGCGTCGCGACCGGATGCGATCAATCGCATGATTGCGTGCTATGGCCACCAGCCAGGAGATTGGGCTTAGATCGGAAACAGCGAAACGGTCCGCCTTCGTCCACACTTTGACGAAGACCTCTTGCAGCGCTTCTTCCGCATCTCCGCGATCCTTCAATACACGAAGGCACACGCCGAAAAGTTTCGCACTGGTTTGCCGGTAAAGCAGATCGAACGCAGTCCGATCCTTCATCGAGGTCCGGACAATCAGGGTGGAGATATCCTGCGGCGTCATACGGACAAGCTAAGCGATCACGATTTATTTGCAAAGGCAGAAATCTTGTTGTCCACGCAAACGATGTCCGCGCCCGATCGCCAGTAATCGCCGGTCGGTGCCAAGGAAATCGGCTGTCGTTAGCCTCCCGCAGAAAGGGGAACAGCAATGTCGGCCGAACAGATGCTGTGGGAGAACGATGCAACCGGCTTGGCGGAGCTGGTGCATAGAGGCGAGATCTCGCCGCCGGACCTTGTCGATGCTGCGATCGCGCGCGCCGAGGCAACCCGATCATTGCGCATCCGCCGCTTGCCTGAGGCGCCATGGACCCGAAGGGGGCCGCGAGCTCATCGAAAACCTGCTCGACAAATTGCATTTGACCCGTCTCTTGGAGATCAGATCCCTGTTTGGGCAATTGATGGACAAGAGCCTGTGGTTCACCACTGGCCGGCGATCCAGAATGGCCTGCCGCTCGACATCCAGGGCGTCGGCCGCCCCGGCGACGAGCAGACGTTCTTGTCGCTCGCCGCGCAGATGGAGAAGATTTCCGGCTGGCTGACGCGGCGGGCGCCGCTCAAGGTGCCGGCCTGATCCGGCAGATTTCATCATCGTGATAGCAAAGCTGTTTGCGGCCTAGGCCAATTCCCGCTAAGACGCCGCCGTCCTTACCCGCATCCAGGGAACCATGCCGATGACGGAGATCACCGCCACCGCCGAAATGCAGGCCGCCCTGCTCTCGCGGGCCCTGCCCTATATGCAGCGCTACGAGCACAAGACGGTGGTGGTGAAATATGGCGGTCATGCCATGGGCGATATCGAGCTCGGCAAGGCTTTCGCCCGTGACATCGCGCTGCTGAAGCAGTCCGGCGTCAACCCGATCGTCGTCCATGGCGGCGGGCCGCAGATCGGCGCCATGCTGGCCAAGATGGGCATCGAATCCAAGTTCGAAGGCGGGCTGCGCGTCACGGACCAGAAGACGGTCGAGATCGTCGAGATGGTGCTGGCCGGTTCGATCAACAAGGAGATCGTCGCGCTGATCAACGCCGAGGGCGAATGGGCGATCGGCCTGTGCGGCAAGGACGGCAACATGGTGTTCGCCGAAAAGGCGCGCAAGACCATGATCGACCCGGACTCCAACATCGAGCGTGTGCTCGATCTCGGTTTCGTCGGCGAGCCGGTCGAGGTCGACCGCACCCTGCTCGACCTGCTGGCACGCTCGGAAATGATCCCGGTGCTGGCGCCGGTGGCGCCCGGCCGCGACGGCCACACGTACAACATCAATGCCGACACCTTCGCCGGTGCCATCGCCGGCGCCTGCCAGGCGACGCGCCTTTTGTTCCTGACCGACGTGCCCGGCGTGCTCGACAAGAACAAGAAGCTGATCGACGAGCTGACGGTGGCCGAAGCCAAGGCGCTGATCAAGGACGGCACGGTGTCGGGCGGCATGATCCCCAAAGTCGAGACCTGCATCGAGGCGATCGAGCGCGGCGTCGAAGGCGTCGTCATCCTCAACGGCAAGACGCCGCATGCGGTGCTTCTGGAACTGTTCACCGAACACGGCGCCGGCACGCTGATCGTGCCCTGATCGGCAACTGGCTTGGCGGCCAGTTGGTCGGCTGGCCAGCCCTTAGGCAGGCTGGGGCAGGCGCGCGATGACCTTTATCTCGAAGTCGAAGCCGGCTAACCAGTTGACGCCGACCGCCGTCCAATTGGTGTAGGGCGGTTCACCGAACACCTTCAGCCGAACGGCATCGATCACGGGCCATTGCGCTGCCGGATCGGTGTGGAAGGTGGTCACGTCGACTACATCGTCGAACGTGGCGCCCGCTGCTTTCAGCACTGCCGCGAGATTGTCGAAGGCAAGCTGGACCTGCTTTTCGAAGACAGGTTCGGGCGACCCGTCCTCGCGGCTGCCGACCTGGCCCGAGACGAATAAAAGATCGCCCGATCGGATTGCAGCAGAATAGCGATTGATCTCGTAGAGAGCCTGCCTGCCGGCAGGAAAGATCGCGTCACGTTTGGTCATTTTCACTCCATTGTCCGGGGCACTCACATACGTCCCGTATGCATGAGGTGGGTACATACGCTGCGTATGTCAATACGCATACGGTACGTATCTGTGAATGGCAGCGAGCCTGTCAGGCGCCGGCCGAGATCGCGACAGCCGCTTCGGCCGGCTTGCGCGACGGGCGCATGACGACCATGGATTCCTCATCGGCATCCTGCGGAGCGCCCCAGAACTCAGCCAGCGTCGGACCATCCTTGAGGCGGCGGTCGCGGGCCAGAAAACCCCAGACCTCGCGGAACCACACGCGGCGGCCCATTTGCGTGTACCAGCGCATCGAATGGCGCTGTTCGGGATCGGGGTGGAAGAGAATGCGCGCCAGCGCCTTCGGCCGCGACTGCACCGCGACCTCGATCAGCTTGACCGAGAAGAACAGCATCCACGGTTTCAGCCGCGTCATCTGCAGCACCTGGTGCTTGTAGTCCCACAGCCGGGCATCCGTCTGGATCACCTTGCGGTCCTTGGCGATGCGGAAGAACGGCGTCCAGCGGTGCGGCGTGACATAGAGCGCCTGGATCTGGTCGGGGTCATAGGCAAGCAGCTGGCGAAAGCCGCGCCACAGATCGCGAAAGGTCTCATCCTCGAACCCAGCCACCCAGGTCGCCATGGACAGTATGCCATGCTGGCGGAGCAGCCGGATCGCCTCGCGGTCGGATGAGGTGCTGCCGCCCTTGCGGATCAGTTGAAGCGTCTGCTCGTCGGTGTTTTCCATGCCGAGCAGCCAGCGGATGACGCCGGCCTTGCGATAGAGGTGCAGGATGTCGGCATCGCGCACGATGTCGTCGGCCCGGGTCGAGCCGACGATCAGCACCGGCACGTTCTCGGCGATCAGCGCATCGAGAAAGGCGCGCCAAACCTTCTTCGATACGGTCGGGTTTTCGTCGGCGAGGTTGATCAGTTCGACGCCGTGCTGGCGGTGCAGCCAGGCAATCTCCTGCGCAAATTTCTTGGGGTCGCGGTGCCGCCAGCGGGTCCAGAAACCGCGCTGGCCGCAATAGTTGCACAGATGCGGGCAGCCCCGCGAAAACTGCATGACCACGGCGCGCTTGCCGCCCCAATAGCTGTAGCGGCGGTGATCGATCAGCTCCCAGCCGACGCGGTACTCGTCCAGATTGGCAGTGGTCCCGGCCGGCCGCGTCGCGAAGGGGCGGCCGAGATCGTCGCGATAGGCGATACCCGCGACATCGGCCAGTGGCCGGCGATTGTCCAGTGCCACGACCAGGGCAAGGATGGTTGCCTCGCCCTCGCCGCGCACGATGAAGTCGAAGACATCGCTCGCCGCCAGTATGTCGCGCCAGTGATAGGTCGGGAACACGCCGCCATAGATCACAAGCGTCGCCGGCTCGAGCGCCTTGACCATGCGGGCGATCGCGAGCGCGGTGGGATGCGCCGAGGTCGAGCCGGAATGGCCGATCAGGATGCAATCGGGCTGGCCGCTGAGCGCATCGCGCACCAGCGTTTCCAACGGCATCGGCCCGAATTCGGCATCGACCAGCCGGACTTTATGGCCGGCGTCGATAAGCGGGCCGCCCAGCGCCAGCAGGCCGAGCGGTGGCAGATGGTCATCGGGCACGCGGCTGCCGATGGCGGTGTGCGGCGGATTGATCAGCACGATGTTCATGACGGACCTTTGAGCGACGGTCCGCATGGCGTAGCCGGCGTTTCAGTTTCGCATTTGGGCTCCGTTCAGCAGTTTGCGTGCAGCTTTTCCGCAGAAATGGCGATGCGTGTCCTACCGCCTGAGGTGGGCGAGCGGCACGTGGCCCGGGCCCTTGATGTTCTGCAGCACCAGCTGGGTGTGAACGTCGCGCACGCCGGCAAGGCGCATCAGGCGGTGCATGACGAAGGCGTTGAGTTCGTCGACCGACGGCACCATGACGTGCAGCAGGAAATCGTGGTCGCCGGTCATCGTCCAGCATGACGACACTTCGTCCATGCGTTGCACGGCGGCGATGAAGGTTTCGGGCGAACCGTCGCTGTGGCTGGTGAGGCGCACCTGGATGAACACCTCGACCATCAGGCCGACGGCGCGGCGGTTGAGCACGGCGGCAAAGCCCTTGATGATGCCGGCCTCCTGCAGCGCCTCGAAGCGGCGGGCGCAAGGCGTCGTCGACAGGCCGATCTCCTGCGCCAGTTCGGACACGGGCTTGCGTCCATCGCGCTGAAGAACATCCAGCATCTTGATCTCGAAATCGTCGAACTGAGGCATTTTCACTCTCTTTCAGCTTCTGCTTGGTGATTTTTACCTCAAATCATGGACCCAAGCCATCATCAAAGCTGAATTGCCTCGCCGGCCGCCGCTAGACTCTGCGGACATATTCAAGTGTCACGATCAGGGGAGAAGAACCATGACGACGATGAGCGTTGCCGAATATGCCCGTGATTGCGCGGCGCAAGGCCTGCGTGGCGACTATTCGGTGTGCCGTTCCGACTTCACCGTGGCGCAGGGCTACAACTACATCGCCGACGAACAAGCGGTGTGGCGCACGCTGTGCGACCGGCAGACCAAGCTGACGCAGAAGCTGGCGCACCATTCCTATCTCGATGGCGTCGCCGCACTCGGCCTGCTCGACAAGATCCCGGATTTCGGCGCGGTCTCAGACAGGCTGCGCAAGCTGACCGGCTGGGAAATCGTCGCCGTGCCTGGCCTCATCCCGGCCGCGCCCTTCTTCGACCATCTCGCCAACCGGCGCTTTCCGGTGACCAACTGGCTGCGCACCAAGGACGAGCTCGACTACATCGTCGAACCCGACATGTTCCACGACTTCTTCGGCCATGTGCCCATCCTGACACAGCCGGTGTTTGCCGACTTCATGCAGATGTATGGCGAAAAGGCCGAGAGCGTGATTGCGCTGGGCGGTGACGAGATGATCACCCGGCTCTACTGGTACACCGCCGAATACGGGCTGATACAGGAGGAGGGCCAGAAGCTGAAAGCTTTCGGCGCCGGGCTGATGTCGTCGTTCACCGAATTGCAGTTCGCCGTCGCGAGCCCGGACGCGCACCACGTGCCCTTCGACCTCGAAACGGTAATGCGCACCGGTTACGAGATCGACAAGTTCCAGCGCGCTTATTTCGTGCTGCCGTCCTTCGACGTGCTGCGCGATGCGTTCCGGACCGCCGATTTCAAGGCGATCGTTGCCCGCCGCAAGGGGCAGCCGACCCTGGATCCAGCGACGGTTTAGCAAATCCTGAAGGGTTTGCGCGGCACCTATCCCCACCCTTAATCCTCCCCACAAGGGGGAGGGAGATCTCGTTGGCGCTGATTTCCGAGGGTTTCGACACCAAGGCATGGGTAGCGCCGGTAGAAATCCTGTCGCGCCGTTCGCTTTTTTGACAATCAGACGGTGATGACTTCGTCACACCGGGGGGATGACTTCGTCACACCGTGATTACTTTGGTCAGATGGTCGCCTAGCCGGCAGGCAAGTGCGGTGATCGTCGTCGTCGGGTTGCATTCGCCCGACGTGCAGAATACCGAGGAACCGCCGACATAGAGATTGTCCATGCCGTGCACCTTGCAGTTGGCGTCGACCACGCTCTTGGTGACATCGGTGCCCATGCGCGTGCCGCCCATATGATGGTGGCCGGCCAGTTCCTCATCCGTCGGGTAGTCCTCGCGATTGGTCAGCCAGTCCATGATGCGGACGCGGCCGAGGTCCTTCTCGATCAGCGTCGTTCCGAACAGCTTGAGCCCCTCGAGGATGGTGCGGCGCTCCAACGGCGACTTCTTCCAGTGCAGCTCGATGCGCGGCACGCCGGCACGGTCGACATCGGTCTTCGACAATTCGATATGGTTCGAGGCCAGCGGCGCCTGTTCCCAGGCGACGTAGAGCTGGGCGGCGCAGCGCAGGTTCTGGCTGAGCTGGTAGGCGATCCATTCGGCGGCCTCGGGCGCGGTGCAGGCGAGGTCGGCAATCAGGCTCTTGACGCCGGCATAGGGCGTCTCGATCAGGCGTATGCCGAAATTCATGATCTGCAGCCGCTCCATGGCGGCGAGCGTCGGCGAGAAGAACGCCTCGTTGACGGCATCAACCTCGAACTTCCTGTAATCGGCCAGGATGGCATTGCCGCCCTCGAAGGTCGGGTGCTCCATCCAGTAGCGGCCAAGTGCCGTGGCGTTCGGCACCACGCCGCCATTCGAGCGCTGGTTCGACCATAGAAGCAGCCGCGAATTCTCCAGCCCGCCGGCGCAGACGATGAAATAATCGGCGCTGAAGGCGCCGGCATCCTTGCCGTTCGACCACAGCCTGGCGCCGGTCACTCGTTTGCCGTCCCCGGCAAGTTCGGTGGCATAGGTGTTGAGCACGAGCGCTATGTTCTTGCTCTTGTCGAGCTCGTCGGAGAATTTCTCGCCAAAGCGCACGGCCGGGCTCTTGATCAGCTGCACCCAGCGTATGTCGTCTGAAATCGGCACATCGGGCTTGAAGTCGGGAAGCTCGAGTATGTCGTGCACCTCGGACAGATAGGGCTCGATGTCGGTCCGGGCGATTGGCCAGCCGGTGTCCGGCGCCCATGCCTTGGGCTCAAAGTCCTGCTTGTCGAGCACGCGGCACCAGCCGGCCCAGTGGTTCGACGACCCGCCCATGAAGCGCAGCCGGGTGATGTCGAGATCGAAATATTGATCGCCGACCGTGGAGCCGCGGTAGAAATCCTGCGACTCGTCGCTGAATTCGCGTGCGCCGGCCTCCAGCACCACGACCGGAATGCCGGCGGCGCCGAGCTTTCTGGCAATGGTGGTGCCGGCCGGCCCGGAGCCGAGAATGCAGACCTTGGGCTTGAAATCCGAGGCTCGAAACGCCTCATAGCAGTCGAAGATCATGCCAGGTCGCTCCGCTTCAGGATCCAGCCATTGACCACGACGATCTCGTCGGGATCGGCCGGGGGGCGGTCGCTGTCAGGCAGCTTGCGAAAAAGCTGTAGCGCCGGCATCGCAATCAGCGCCTGCACGATGGTGCGGCGCGACATTTTCCTGATGAACAAACTCATGACACGTCTCTGGATGGGGGCTTCGATCCACGCATGGCGTTCCCTGAACGGCACACGTACCGGCCAGACATGCCATTCCCGTGCCAAGCCTTGCCTGTAAACGAGTTACAACCCGGTAAACGGCGCAGTTGCGTGGAAACAATGTTGGCGAACCGTTAACAGCCCCACCACCAACACCTCACGCAGCTTCGGAAATGTCCCGGTCGAGGATCGACAAATTGCGGCCGCGGTGCTTGGCCTCGTAGAGCCGGCGGTCGGCGGCGCGCATCAGGTCCGAGACATCGGCATCTTGCGCACAGGTGATGCCGCCGATCGAGACGGTCAGCGGCACCGTGCGCTCGTCGACCGGACGAAAGCGGACCAGCTCGACTTCACGGCGGATGCGCTCGGCCACGCGCCGGGCTTCGGCTTCCGTAGCGCCGACCAGGAAGGCGCCGAACTCCTCACCGCCAATGCGGCGGAGCACGTCGCCGCTGCGGACGCCGCGCTCGATGGCGCTGGCGATCAACACCAGTGCGTCATCGCCGGTCAGATGGCCGAAACTGTCGTTGATCGCCTTGAAATGGTCGGCGTCGATGATCAGCAGCGCGCCGCGATCGGATTTGCGCCGCGAGCCGTCCAACGCGGCAAAGAAGCTCTCGCGGTTGAGCATGCCGGTCATGTCGTCGCGGCTCGCCTTCGCCGACAGGCGCCGATGCGCGGCGGCGAGCTGGGCATGCGCGCGGGCGAGATCGCGATGCGCGTTTTTCAGTCGGTCGCTCTGCCAGAAGGTGCTGGCGCAGGCGATCCAGGCGAGCGCCAGCGGGCACACCGTCGATGTCAGCCAGACAGTGCGGTCGACCGGAAAACCCATGGCGGGAACGATGATCAGCGTCAGCAAAAGCGAGATGGCTACCGAGCCGAATGCGACCGCGGCGGACTTTAAGACTATGCGACTCATCGCTGGCTCCCACTGAACCGTCTCTGTGCCAGCAAGCCCTGAAGGCCACCTTTCCGTGATGGCTAAAATTTGAATGGTGAGCCCATTTTTACAACTCTAGATGCACATAGGTTGTGGATAAGCTCTACATCAGAAAGGGGTTCGAACGGCAGATATTTCATGCCATAAGGACGCCATGACCACGCTGCCCGATCCCGCCCGCTTCGCCCATGTCACCGACTGGGTGTTCGACCTCGACAACACGCTTTATCCGCACCATTCGAATCTGTTTTCGCAGATCGACGTCAAGATGACGGCCTATGTCGGAGAACTGCTCACGCTGCCGCGCGAGGAAGCGCGCAAGCTGCAGAAGGAACTCTATCTCGAATATGGCACGACGCTGAACGGGCTGATGACGCGTCACGGCATCGACCCCGACGATTTTCTCGAAAAGGTGCATGATATCGACTATTCGTGGCTGGTGCCGGATCCGGTGCTGGGCACCGCTATCCGCCAGCTGCCCGGCCGCAAGTTCATCTTCACCAATGGCGACCGCAGGCACGCCGAGCGCACCGCGCGCCAGCTCGGCATACTCGACCATTTCGACGACATTTTCGATATCGTCGCCGCCGGACTGACGCCGAAGCCGTCGCGGCAGACCTATGAGAAGTTTGCCGAACTGCACGCCGTCACCGGACACAATGCGGTGATGTTCGAGGATCTCGCCCGCAACCTCGAGGTGCCGAAATCACTGGGCATGACCACGGTGCTGGTGGTGCCGCGCAATTTCGAGCCGACCTTTGCCGAAATCTGGGAACGCGATCCGGCCAATGAGGACGACGTCGATTTCGTCACCGACGATCTGGCGACGTTTCTGACGGGGATAGTGGAGGGGGTGGAGGAATTGAGGAGCTGAAGAATTGAAGAACTGGTGAAAGGAAGACCGATCCGGACCTCCTTTTCCTCAATTCTTCAGTTCCTCAATTCCCGGTTCCCCTACTCCCCCAACTTGTAGAAGCGGCTGATGATCCCCCAGGCCTCGTCGGCGGTGTCGACAAAGTCGATGATATCCTGGTCGCCGGGCGTGATGGTGCCTTGTTCGGCCAGGAAATCGAGGTCGATCGCGCGCTGCCAGAACGCCTTGCCGAACAGGATCACCGGCACGCGTTCCATGCGGCCGGTCTGGATCAACGTCAGCGTCTCGAAGAACTCGTCCATGGTGCCGAAGCCGCCCGGAAACACCGCGACGGCCTTGGCGCGCATCACGAAATGCATTTTGCGGATGGCGAAATAGTGGAAGTTGAAGCACAGCTCCGGGGTCACATAGGCGTTCGGCGCCTGCTCGTGCGGCAGGACGATGTTGAGGCCGATCGACGGCGCGCCGACATCGTCGGCGCCGCGATTTCCCGCCTCCATCACGCCTGGGCCGCCACCGGTGACGACGACGAATTCGCGGTAGTAGGACGTGGCCGATTGCTGTGAGCAGAGGCGGGCGAATTTGCGCGCCTCCTCGTAATATTTGCTGTTTTCCTCGAGGTTTTTCTTCTGCGTCTCGTTCTTGGCGGCCCAGGCCTCGCCGCCGGGCTCGGGAATACGCGCGCCGCCGAACAGGATGACCGTCGAGCGGATGCCGCGCTCGGCCAGGATCATTTCGGGTTTCAAGAGCTCAAGCTGCAAGCGCACAGCGCGCAATTCCCGGCGCGTCATGAAGTCGGGATCGTTCCAGGCCAGCCGGTAGGTTTCGGCGCGCGTCTGCGGCGTGTCGGGAACGCTTTTCGAGCGCTCCAGATCCTCGTCCGAATGCGGCAGCGGCGTCCATCCCGCCTTTTCCATAGGAGTCATATGCTTTCTACCCGTCCCAACAGTTCACTTGCGCCGTCCCATGGCGCACGCGCGATTGACCCCCAATACGCCTTAACATAGGGTCCGCGCGACTTTCAAAACAAGGTTAAGGCCGACGGCCTTAACAGCGTGGTAACGGAGCGAATTCATGTCGAAGCCTGATCTGGCCAGCCTCGAAAAGACGATCGAGAAGGCCTTCGAGGAGCGCGACACGATTTCGACCGCGACCCGGGGCGAAACGCGCGACGCCATCCAGTCCTCACTCGACCTGCTCGACCGTGGCACCGTGCGCGTTGCCGAGCGCCAGGCCGATGGCAAATGGCATGTCAACCAATGGCTGAAGAAGGCGGTGCTGCTCTCGTTCCGGCTCTATCCGATGGAGATCATCAAGGGCGGCCCCGGCCAGGCGGTCTGGTGGGACAAGGTGGCGTCGAAGTTCGACGGCTGGAGCGCGGTCGATTTCGAGAAGGCAGGCTTCCGCGCCGTGCCGTCTTCGATCGTGCGCCGCTCGGCCTATGTCGCGCCGGGCGCGGTGCTGATGCCGTCCTTCGTCAATGTCGGCGCCTATGTCGATAGCGGCACCATGGTCGACACCTGGGCCTCGGTCGGCTCCTGCGCCCAGATCGGCAAGAATGTGCACCTCTCGGGCGGCGTCGGCATCGGCGGGGTGCTGGAGCCGATGCAGGCCGGCCCGACCATCATCGAGGACAATTGCTTCATCGGCGCGCGCTCCGAAGTGGTCGAGGGCTGCATCGTGCGCGAAGGCTCGGTGCTCGGAATGGGTGTGTTCATCGGCCAGTCGACCAAGATCGTCGACCGCGCCACCGGCGAAGTGTTTTATGGCGAGGTGCCGCCGAATTCGGTCGTCGTCGCCGGCTCGATGCCGGGCAAGGCCTTTCCGAACAACGAGCCGGGCCCTGGCCTCTACTGCGCCGTCATCGTCAAGCGCGTCGATGCCAAGACCCGGTCGAAAACCTCGATCAACGAACTGCTGCGTGATTGATCCTGTCCGAGCAACCAGAGCGCTCCAGATTGCCCAACACACCACCACTTCCCTGGCTTTTCTTCAGCCTCTCAGGGCGCGTCAGCCCAAGTGCCTACGTGCTCGCCGGGCTGCTGCTGGTGCTTGCACAGTTTTTCCCGCTCTACCAGTTGTCGAGACTGGAACCCGGCACCGCAACCAGCCAGAACTGGGCACTTGTGTTCTGGGTCGTTTTGCTCATCTCGACATGGTCGAGCTTTGCGGTAACCGCAAAGCGGTTTCATGATTTCGGCAAGCCGACTTATTACGCGTTGATCTCTCTTGTCATCGGCCCCATTCTTCTCATCGTTCTAGCGTGTTTCCGGGGTGACCCCGGTCCGAACCGCTACGGCAAACGCAGCAACGCGCCGGCTGAACCATGAGCGCCGACCGGATATCTCGCCATGCGCTACCGCACGCTTGATCCGAAACTGATCATCGACACCGCCGAGCGGCTGGAAGAGCGCGTCGCCGAGCGTTTTCCCGATGCCGGCCTGCGCGGCGTCGCCGCCGAACTGGTGTCGCTGTCGCGCGACCTGGCCAAGGCGGCGCAGGCGCTGGAAGCGCCGATCTGGTGGCTGCGCGGCGCCATCGTCGCCGCTGTTGCCGCCGGCGCGCTGACCTTCCTATTCGTCGGCACCATCCTGCCGCTCATCCATATCTCGCAGGCCGACGATGCGGTGCAGTCGGTGCAAGGCATCGAAGCCACGATCAACATGATGATCCTTGCCGTGCTCGGCCTGCTGGCGCTGATCCGCACCGAGGAGCGCATCAAGCGCAAGCGGGTGTTTCGCCAGCTGCATGGGTTGAGATCGCTGATCCATGTCATCGACATGCACCAGCTGACCAAGGATCCGGCAGCATTGTCCGCCAATTTCAGGCCGACCGCGCATTCGCCGGCTCGCATCACCAATGCCGCCGACCTGGCGCGCTACCTCGACTATTGCTCGGAAATGCTGTCGATCACCGGCAAGATCGCGGCGCTGTTTGCGCAGTCCGTCAATGACGATGTGGTCATCGACGGCGTCAACGACGTCGAGAACCTGGCGTCCAACCTGTCGCGCAAGATCTGGCAGAAGATCACGCTGATCGAGAACCACCCGGCGGCGCAGCCCGTGCCGGCGCCAGGCCCGGCAAGCAAAGCGCCGGCTCCGAGGCGCGCACCAAAGCTGTGACGCGGCGGGCCCACGCGCCTGTTTTCGGGCTATGCGGGCCAAGGCCCGAGGCTCGCGGCAAGTAGACTATCCAGTGACGGCTTCCGGCGTCAGCCCGGGTGAGCCGCGCGTTTCCCGCTCGGCCTGCCGCACCAGCGCGGTGACCCGCTTCAGCAGAGGCGCCGGCGTGCCGGCCTTTTCGGCGAGGCTCAGGACGGCCCCCTGCAGGTCACCGATCTCGGTCGGCCGACCGCGCTGGAGGTCGTCCCACATCGACGAGCGCGCCTGCGGGTCGATGGCGAGCATGCGGCGGGCGACCAGCCGGAACAGCCAGTCCGACAGCCGGAGCAGCTTCGGCAGCAGGCCGGGACGCAAGCCGCCGATCCGCGCCGGCGCGATATGTAACGCCTTCATCGCCGCCAAGGCCTCGTCGATCTGACCGGCCAGGATCCGCCGCCAGCGGCGGTCGGCAAGTTCGCTCGCCAGCGGCAGGCCGGACAAGGCGACAAGCGCGTTGTTGAGGTTGATCAGCAGCTTGCCCCACTGAACGGCTTTCATGTCGGGATGGGTTTCCACGCCAAGCCCTTCGACATCGAGAAGGCCGGCAAGGCCGGTCACGCCATCTTCGATCATGACCTTGCCGTTGCTGGCGCGATGCACGTGAAGCGGCAAATTGCCTATGGCCGACTGGACGACATTGAACGGCACCATGCCGGCGAGCACAGTCCGTCCACCGAGCCCGGCGCGTAACCGGTCGGCATTGCCGACGCCGTTCTGGAGGCTGACCACCACGACTTCGCCGCGCGCATGTCCGGCAACAAGCGACGCCATCTCGTCGGTAGCGCCGTTCTTGACCGTCACCAGCACCACGTCGGCGCTGGCCAGGGCAGCGGCGGGATCGGTGGTGACGGACTCCGGCCGGATGGATCGGTCGCGACCATCAAGATCGGTGATGCGCAGGCCACCGTCCAGCAAGGCCGTCGCGATGCCTGGCCGCGCCAAAAACACCACCTTGCGTCCGGCCAGCGCCAGGCAACCGCCGACATAGCAGCCGATGCTGCCGGCGCCGGCAATGACGATGGTCTTTTCGGCGTTGGCCATGCGATTATCTCGTGTTGGCCTGCACTATACGACATGAAAACCATAATGTCGGCTGCAGACCGGTCATCATCTCTGGCCGTGACAGGCCTTTCGCTTTCGATTATCGCTTTGCCCATGAAACTGCCGACCGATCCCGCCGCCAACCTCGCGACCCTCATACGCTGCGCCTCCGTAACGCCCGCCGAGGGCGGCGCGCTGGCTGCCCTGGAAGGCATGCTGAAGCCGTTCGGCTTTTCCGTCGAACGCCCGGTGTTTTCCGAACACGGCACCCCCGACATCGAGAACCTCTACGCGCGCCGCTCCGGTAATGGGCCGCATCTGATGTTTGCCGGCCATACCGACGTGGTGCCGGCGGGCGACGAGGCGTCGTGGACGCATCCGCCCTTTGCCGCTGAGATCGCCAAGGGCGAGATGTACGGCCGCGGCGCCGTCGACATGAAGGGCGGCATTGCCTGTTTCATCGCTGCCGTGGCGCGCCATGTCGAGAACAAGGGTGGTCCGAAAGGCTCGGTCTCGCTGCTGATTACCGGCGACGAGGAGGGGCCGGCCATCAACGGGACGACAAAACTGCTCGACTGGGCGGCGGCCAGGGGCGAGAGATGGGACGCCGCGATCGTCGGCGAGCCGACCAATCCGGACACGCTCGGCGACATGATCAAGATCGGCCGGCGTGGCTCGATGTCGGGCAGTGTCACGGTCAACGGCCGCCAGGGCCATGTCGCCTATCCATTGCTCGCCGACAATCCGGTGCGCGGCCTGATCAGCCTGGTCGACGCCTTGCTGTCGCCCGTCTTCGACAAGGGCACGAAGGATTTTCAGCCGACCAATCTGGAAGTGACCTCGATTGATGTCGGCAACCCGGCGACCAATGTTATTCCGGCCAAGGCGACAGCCACCTTCAACATCCGCTTCAACGACACATGGACTGCCGAGACGGTGCAGGCCGAGATCCATAACCGCCTCGACCAGGCGGCGAAGCGCAAGAAATACCGGACCGGCAAGACGCCGGTCGACTACGAGTTGATCTGGCGCGACCGGCCGAGCCATGTCTTCCTGACGCGCGACGACAAGCTGATCGGGACGCTGCGCGGGTCGATCAAGGCGACGGTCGGCAAGGAGCCGGCGCTGTCCACCTCGGGCGGAACCTCGGATGCGCGTTTCATCAAGGACTATTGCCCGGTGGTCGAGTTCGGCCTCGTCGGCAAGACCATGCACATGGTCGACGAGCGCGTCGCACTGGCCGACCTCGAGACGCTGACCCAAATCTACCAGCGCTTCATCGATGACTGGTTCGAGCAGGGCTGATCATGCTTTCGGTTGACGAGACCTCTTCATCGCTTAACGGCGCCTGGCGGCTGATGCTCGGAAAGGCCGACGGCTTGCGGCTGCTCGACCTTTCGGCGGACGGCTTCTGGAATTCCTTCTTCGCCATCGTCGTCGCCGCGCCGGCGATGATCGTCGGCTGGGTCGGCACGGCCAACGAGATCGGCGATCCCAATGCGTTCGCAGGTCGGCTGGGCATGTTGGTTCGCCTGGCGACCGTCGACCTCGGCTCGTGGCTGCTGCCCCTGGTTGTGCTTGCCCTGGTCGCATCGCGCGCCGGCATCGGCGACCGCTTCGTCCACTATGTCGTCGCCAGCAACTGGGCGTCAGCGATCACCGCCTGGATGCTGCTGCCTTCAGCGCTGATCAGGCTTTTCCTGCCGTCCGGCAACCCGGTTGCCGAATTGGTGTGGCTGGTTCTGGTGGTGCTTTCGCTGGTACTCTCCTGGCGGATGACCAACGCCACGATCGGCAAGGGCGCGGCTGTCGGCAGCGCCGTGTTCGCAGGCATGTTGGTGGTGTCTCTGGCCGTCTTGTTCGGCCTGGTGGCGCTGCTCGGCATCACTGTGCCAACCGCCGCTCCGGCTTAGAACTTTTCCGGATAGTCTACACCGACGAGAAAAAGCCCGTCGGGCGGCGCCACCTGGCCGCAGGCGGCGCGGTCTTGCGCCGCGAGCGCGGCCTTGAGGTCGGCGGCGGTCCAGCCGCCGTCGCCGACGCGTTTCAGCGAACCGACCATGGAGCGCACCTGGTTGTGCAGGAAAGAGCGCGCCGAGGCCCTGACTTCGATCAGGTCGCCCTGGCGGCTTACATCGAGCAGCTCCAGCGTCCGCACCGGACTGTTGGCCTGGCATTGCGTCGAGCGGAAGGTGGTAAAGTCATGTCGGCCGAGCAGGACTTTCGCCGCTTCGTGCATGGCGTCCGCATCGAGCCGCTTCGGCACCCACCAGACCTTGCCCTTTTCCATCGCTGCAGGCGCGCGCCGGTTGAGGATGCGGTAGAGATAGTGCCGTCCGCTGGCCGAGAAACGGGCGTCGAACTCATTGAGGACAACCGTCGCCTGCAGGATGGCGATGCGCGCGCCCGCCGCCTGCAGGTGCGCGTTGACGGCGTCGCGCACCTTGTCGTTTGGCCATGCCTTGGCGAGGTCGACATGCGCCACCTGGGCGGTCGCATGCACCCCGGCGTCGGTGCGGCCGGCGGCGCGTATCCGCACCGCCTCACCGCAGAATTTCTCGATCGCCTGCTCTATCGCCTGCTGCACCGAAGGCTGATCCGCCTGGTGTTGCCAGCCGGCGAAGAGGCTGCCGTCATATTCGATATCGAGACGAAAACGCGGCATACACCCTTCGTTCAGGCGGCGAGTGCGGTAAAGGCCTGGGCGTAGACCAGTTTGCCTTTTTCGGGTGCGTCACCCCAGGCCAGCGCCTGCAGCGCTTCGCCCTGATATTCGCTCTCGAACTTTTCGGCCCGCGCATGATTGTAGCCGAAGCGGCCGTAATAGGCCGGATCGCCCAACACAACGGCGAGCGTCTCGCCGGCATCCCTGAGGCGGATATGCGCCTCGCGGATCAGCGCACCGCCAATGCCCGAGCCGTGGAACGAAGGTTCCACCGCCAACGGCGCCAGCGCCACGGCTGCAAACTGCTTGCCGCCGTTCTGAACGAACAGCCTGGAAAACAGGATGTGGCCGACCACCTGGCCGTCTTCTTCCGCCACCAGTTCGACAACGGCGTCGCCGCCGGTGACCAGAGCGTCGACCAGCCCGGCCTCCGCCTGCTGGCCGAATGCGTGTTCCTCGACGAGGCGTATAGCCTCGCGGTCCCGCGGCGTCGCGCCGCGTATCGACATCATGCTCATGAGAACTTCATTCCCTTTTCGATCTTGGCCCCGCGCAGAAACTCCTGCGCGGCAGCAGGCTTTCCGCCCGCCCGTTGAACTTCGACCAGCCTGACCGCGCCCGACCCGCAGGCGACCGTCAGCCGGTCATCGAGAATTCCTCCCGACTCGCCCATGCTTTTAGAAAGCGTACCTTCAGAAAGGGTCGAGCGAAGCAGTTTCAGCCGTTCCGTGCGGCCGCCGATGTCGGCCTCGCACCAGGCGCCCGGGAATGGCGACAGGCCGCGAATGTGATTGTGGACCTCCGCAGCCGGGCGCGTCCAGTCCACACGTGTCTCCGACTTATCGATTTTCCTGGCGTAGGTCACCCTGTCAGCCGCCTGCAAAGTCGATGCCAGGGTATTTGTCTCCAATCGGGACAGCGCTTCCACCATCAGCGTGGCAGCAATATTCATCAAGCGGTCGTGCAGATCGCCGGCGGTCATGTCGGGCTCTATGGCGCATTTTTCAACCAGTGCCACCGGACCGGTGTCCAGGCCCTCTTCCATGCGCATCACCATCATGCCGGTTTCGACGTCGCCGGCCATAATGGCGCGCTGGATGGGAGCTGCACCACGCCAACGCGGCAAAAGCGAGGCGTGGCCGTTGAGGCAGCCGAGGCGCGGAGCCTCCAAAATACCCTTCGGCAACAGCAAACCATACGCGACGACGACCGCGACATCGGCACGCAACGCATAGAAAGCAGCTTGCTCGGCCTCGCCCTTCAGCGACAGCGGCGTGCGCACTTCGATGCCCAGCCGCTCAGCCTCGCGCTGCACCGGCGACGGTGTCAGCTCCAGCCCGCGGCGGCCCGCGGCGCGCGGCGGCTGGGTGTAGACGGCTGCTATCTCGTGCCCGGCCTCGGCAATCGCGCGCAGCACCGGCACCGAAAACTCCGGCGTGCCCATGAAGATGACGCGAAGCGGCATTTTTCGTCCAGTATCCTGTTCTGCGCGCGGCAGTCCGCTCAAGCGTCTGCTTCAAACGGGTTTACGATCTTGAGGTCAAGCTCTTCGAAGTCCTTAATATTGCGCGTCGCCAGCATAGCGTCGTGCGACAGGCAGATGGCAGCGATCATGGCATCGGAAAGGCTGATCGGCCGGCCGATAGTTTCCCGCATTGCCCGGAGCTTGCCCGCCAGACGGGGAATGGGACCGGCAAATTCGACGACACGTCCCGAAAACTGCTTCGAAACCAGGTGGTCAAGTGCACGGACGTGGCGGTCCGAGCCGGTCTTGTTGAGAAACCTTTCGGCTCCAAAGGACTGCTCCATGACAACAGGACCGCAGAGATAGAGGTCGAGCAGGTCCTGTCTGCGAAACCACTTAGCGACGTTTGGATCGGGCGCGGGCCGGCTCGCTTCCGAGACGACATTGGTATCGAGGATTATCACTCGAAATTCTCAATGGTGCGGCCAAAGTCGCGTTTCCGTTCCGCTTCGATCTCATCCATCATCTGCGCAAATTCGTCGCTGATTGCATTTTCCGAGGCGAAGGCAGCGCGAATCGCATCCCAAGCCGTGAGTCCAGGCTCGGCCTTGCCTTCTTTTTCCGCAACCATGCCTTTTCGCAATAAATCGATCGCCTTGATCGAGAGGCTTTGGCCGCCCTTGCGTGCCGCATGCTCGATTTCACGCTTCAACGGCTCGGGAATATCTCTGATCAACATATCGCCCATCTGAGTCTCCAGTCTGATATCAATGATATCACGCCAGGAAGCGTCTCTCAATAGGGGCGGGTCGAGACGGGATTTTGTGCGAGTCGCCGAAAGCAGGGCCTATCCCACCAGCTTGCCCGGCGCCTTGTCCTTGGCGAGCTTCTTGAACTTCTTGACCACCATGTCGCGCTTCAGCTTCGAGATGTGGTCGATGAACAGCACACCGTTGAGATGGTCGATCTCGTGCTGCAGGCAGGTCGCCATCAGGCCTTCGGCCTCGATCTCCTGCAGCTTGCCGTCGCGGTCGAGATATTTCACGCGCACCGAGGCGGGACGCTCGACCTCGGCGTAATAGTCCGGGATCGACAGGCAGCCTTCCTCGTAGACCGAGCGAGCGTCGGCGCTTTCGAGGATTTCGGGATTGATGAAGACATGCGGCGCCGGCGGCTCGTCTTCCTTGGCGAGGTCGATGACCAGCATGCGCAGCGGCTCGCCGATCTGGATTGCGGCCAAGCCGATGCCCGGCGCATCATACATCGTCGCCAGCATGTCGTCGGCCAGTTTGCGCAAAGGCGCGTCGACGCGTTCGACCGGTTTGGAAACCTGGCGCAGGATAGGATCGGGAAGGATGATGAGCGGCTTGATCGACATGGCGCCTCACCTAAAACGTCGCAGGAGAAGCGTCAACCGGTGCGAATCGGTCTCGTTCACGTTTTGATCTGTGCCAGGTCTGCGAATCGGCTATGCTGGCGGGATGAACGACCTGAGCACCATCCTTTCCGAACCCGTTGCCCGGCTTGGCGCCACGACGATCACGCTCGGCCATGCACTGGCCCTCGGCGCGCTGGTGTTTCTCGGCCTGTTCCTGGCGCTTGTCGTGGCGCTGTGGCGATCGGCCAAGGCGCGCACCATCGCCGCGGCGGAAGCCGCCGACCACGCCCGCGACGCCGAGGCGCGGATGGCCGGCATTTTGCAAAGCCAGGCCGAGATGCAGGGCCGCATGGGCGCCATCGCCGACGTGTTCGGCGCAAGGCAGGCCGAACTCAACCAGTCGATCGGCCAGCGCCTCGACGCCATGACCGGCCGGCTCGGTCAAACCATGACCGAACAGACAAAATCGACGCATGAGAGCCTCGCCAAACTGCAGGAACGGCTGGCGGTCATCGACACCGCGCAAGGCAACATCCAGTCGCTGGCCGGCCAGGTCGTGCAATTGCAGGCGATCCTGTCCAACAAGCAGACGCGCGGCGCCTTCGGCCAGTCGCGCATGGAGGCGATCGTCGCCGACGGCCTTCCGATGGGCGCCTACGAGTTCCAGGCAACGCTGTCAAACGGCAGCCGTCCCGACTGCCTGGTCAGGATGCCGAACGGTGCGCCGCAGCTTGCCATCGACGCCAAGTTTCCGCTGGAAGCCTGGAACGCCATCCGCGCCGCCGATGGCGCCGAACAACAGAAGATCGCGGCCCAGGCTTTCCGCCGCGACATCGAAATTCACGTCCGCGATATCTCGGAAAAATACCTGATCCAGGGCGAGACGCAGGACACGGCCTTCATGTTCGTGCCGTCCGAATCGGTGTTCGCCGAAATCCACGAGAATTTCGACGCCGTGGTCCAGAAGGCGCACCGGGCGCGTGTCATCATCGTCTCGCCGTCGCTTTTGATGCTGTCGATCCAGGTCATCCAGGCCATCCTCAAGGACGCCCGCATGCGCGAACAGGCGCATCTGATCCAGGGCGAGGTGATCCGGCTGATGGAGGACGTCGCGCGCGTCGACGAACGCGTGCGCCGGTTGCAGACGCATTTTGGCCAGTCGGCCAAGGATATCGACGAGATACTGGTGTCGACGTCGAAGGTGACCAAGCGCGGCCAAAAGATCGAAGCGCTGGAGTTTGGCGAAAGCGAAGCCGAAGTGCGCGGTGGCGGACCCGCCAAGGCCGAAGCAGGGGTGCGGGTGGCGGATTCCAAGACGGGGCAGCTCAGGCTACGTGTCGTCGAAGGCGACGATTAAAGCGCGTCGCGCTGAAACGGATTCATACGACGCGCCTTAAGTCTTTGTTTTGATGCATGTCGTTGCCCCAGAACCGCGGCACACTTCTGGCGCCATGCATTAGACCGTAGCCACGATCACGTGTGCCTGGATCTTGGCCGCAACCTCGCCGCTGCCGTGTCTGGCTGCAATCACGGACGCGGCGTGATCGGTTGCGGCTTCCAATTTTCCTCGGGCCTCGATTTCATTGCGAAGCGGAGTTCCCTGGCAATAGGCAACCGCCGGAAGGCGCGGCGAGGAGGCACGGCTTTGTTCGGCCCTCGTGTCGATCACCACACGGGAGAAACCTGCGGCTTCCAACTCGCCGCGGATCAATGCAATGTCATTGTAGCCGTGCGGCGTGCGGGCGAGAAAGCGGGGCGGATCGTTCGGAAAAATCTCCGCAAGAGCATTCGTCACATCATTGGCGAATACATTCTCTTCAATGCGATCCCACACGTTGAACAGGAAATGGCCGCCGGTCTTCAGGACCCGCTTTGCTTCGCGATAGCCAGCGGCTCGGTCGGGAAAGAACATCGCGCCGAACTGACAGCAAACGAGATCGAAAGCCGCATCTTCGAACGGGAGCGCCAGAGCATCCGCCTGACGCCATTGTATGCGACTGTCGGGAGCTTGTCGCGAGGCCGCGTAGTCGAGCATAGGCTGGTTGAGGTCGGTCACGACATAGCTTGCGCCAGGGGACAGTTTTGGCGCGAATGCGCGGGTAACAACGCCGGTGCCGGCGGCGACTTCCAGGACGGCGCCGGGCGACAAGGACGCTGCCCGTCGTGCCAAATCCGCGGCGAACGGCTCGAAGATCAACGGCACCATGTAGCGGTCGTAGTTTTCCGGAATCGAGCCGGCAAACACCTTGTCCGTTTCCGACATTGCTATCCCCCGCCATCCGTTTGATGGCGAGCCTAGCACATATTGTCTGGTTTGGGCCGCGTTTAACCGGGAGGCAGGTGCTACTGCGCCTCTACGATGCTTACGCCCTCGAATTCCGGAAGCCAGTGCAGGGCCGATCGGTGCCATTTCTGTTGGGTCGGAACGAGATCCTCGCGTTGCCGCGCGGTCCCCGCCCTGATCCCATAGACCTTCGGCCCGTCGCCAACCGACGTTGCGTAAAGATGCGAACCGCATTCGCCGCAGAACGCCTGGGCACGCTTGGCGCCGCTCGATCCCGTCTTGATATAAACCTTCGGTGTGCCCTTTGTGATCCTATAATGATCCTCAGGCGCGGGAACAGTGACACGAAAGGCGGTACCGGTCAGTTGCTGGCAGTCGGTGCAATGACAGATAGAGGTCTTTTCCGGGTCGACGTCTGCTTCATAAGTTATGGCGCCGCAATGGCACCCACCATCGATTTTCATGGTTGATTCTCCGAAATCCGTCGGGTGATCTTAGCGGGACCAGGCGATGGGGCCAACGGTGCACTGCTGGTCCAGAACTAGTCCGACGCCGCCTCGACCTGCTTGCGCCGGTGCTCCCACGTTCCGGTCGTCTGCGGCTTGACGAACAGTCTGGTGATCTCCGGCATTTCTTTTTTCAAGAGCGCCTCGATTCGCTCGACACAGGCTTCGATCTCAGGCGCCGCCAGATGGTCCTCGAATTCGATGCTCAGCCCAGCGACGATCTGTTGCGGGCCGAGATGGACGGTGAGAACGCCGTTGGCCCGCTGCACTGCCGGATCCTGCTGGGCGCTGGCCAGCACCTTGGCCTGCACTTCCGGCGAGGCGGGCTCACCGATGAGCAATCCCTTGCTTTCGCGCGCCAGAAAGATGGCGGTGGCGCCGAGGATCATCGCGATGCCGATCGAGGCGACGCCGTCGAGTTCGGGCATGTCGAGGAGTTCGGCCGCCAATATGCCGGCGAAGGCGACGAACAGACCGAGCAGGGCGGCGCTGTCCTCGAACAGGATCGTGTAGACGCTCGGATCCTTGCTCGATTGCACGGCCTGCAGCCAGCCTTGCTTGCCCTTCTGCTGGCGGAACTCCTTCAGCGCCACGTACCAGGAGCTGCCCTCGAACAGCATCGAGAGGCCAAGCACGATGTAGTTGATTTTGGGATTGGCGACCGGCTCAGGCGCCATGATGTGGACGACGCCTTCATAGAAGGACACGCCGGCGCCGAGCGCAAAGACGAGCAGGGCGACAATGAAGCTCCAGAAATAGAGCTCGCGGCCATGGCCGAGCGGATGGGTGCGGTCCGGCGGACGGGCGGCGCGGTGCATGCCGTAAAGCAGCAGCCCGCCATTGCCGGTATCCACCAGCGAGTGCACGCCTTCCGACAGCATCGCCGAGCTGCCGGTGAAGAAGGCGGCGACGAATTTGGTCACAGCAATAGCGAGATTACCGGCGAGCGCCGCGTAGATGACCGTCTTCGACCCGCCATGTGCTGCCATGCTGTCCCTCCAAGGAACCTGATGTAACGCCCCTGAGCTCCACAGGCATCACAACGCACGAATCGCCCGGTCGTTCAGGGTCTTGTAGGCCAGCTTGCGGAAAGACGCCCCTATTCGATGATCTCGTCCGTCCACACCTTGAAACCAGCCAGCGTGCCCGGTCCGAAGATGTGGGTCAGCGGCACGTCGGCGGCGTCGCGACCCGACGCGATCAGGATGCGGCCGATGCGTGGCGAATTGTTCCGCGGATCGAAGACATGCCAGCGGCCACCGAGATAGACCTCCATCCAGGCTGCGAAATCCATGCTCGCCCAAGGTTTGGGCAGGCCGATGTCGCTGATGTAGCCGGTGCAGTAGCGGGTCGGGATATTGAGCGCACGGCAGAAGGTGACCGCAAGGTGGGCAAAGTCGCGGCAGACGCCGCTTTGCTCGCGATAGGCTTCCGCCGCGGTGCGGGTCGGCCGCGCATTGCCGTAGCTGAAGACGATGTGGTTGTGGACCAAGTCGCAGACCGCCTGGACGCGCGCAATGCCAAGCGGCGTATGCCCGAACAGCCGCCAGGCTTCGCTGGCCAGCAGATCGCTCTCGCAAAAGCGGCTCGGCAACAGGAACAGCAATGTGTCCGACGGCAGGTCGCGCACCTCATGCTGCCAGGCCATCAGGTCGCCCATCTCGAAGGTACCGGGGTCGCGGATTACCGAATCGGTGCCGAAGGTGAAGCGCCCGGGCGGGGCGACGAAACGGTTGCACCAATTGCCGAAACTGTCGCGGTAGCTCTGGATCGGCACCGGCGGGTTGGAGGTCAGGAAATCCGGGCGCTCGAGATCGGAGGCCCTGGAGTAGTGGACATTGAGCATCGCGATCAGCGGCGTTTCCTGCGGAAAATCGAAACTCATCTCGCTGCCGATGTGGATTCGCATTGTCGTCCTGACCGCACCGCCTGATCATCGCCGGGCGAAGGCATGGCCGATGCTGCAGTGCGAAGACAACCATGGCACGGACCGCAATGGTTTACGAGCAAATTAGAAACCGGTTGAAAGCGGCCCGCCGGCGCCGGCGACAGACGCCAGCCCTCTTGCAGTCCGGCGTTTCTCTTGTTTCACTTGGCCTCCCAGCAACTGGAGGAACGAATCATGGCTAAAGGTGCGATGAAGGCGGGCAAGGAAGCTCGGAAGCCGAAGAAAGACGCCAAGAAGCCCGCCGCAACTCCGGCGCTGAAGGCGCCGCCCGTCAAGGCGATGAGGCTCAAGGAAAAGTAATCCCGCCTTGGATCGTCAAGATCTTGGGACGGTTGAAACCCGGGCAAACCGTTTCGGCGCAGATTTGACACCGGCGGCATGAACGATGCTGCCGGTGTTTTGTTGATCGGACCGACGCAGCCGCTTATTTCGAGGCGGCGAGGACGACCTCGTGCCTTTCTCAAAAATCCGGCCGGGACGACCCGCCATCCTCGTGGAAGGAGTGCATCCCGATGTCGTGGATTTTTCTGTTCTTCGCCGGTCTGTTCGAAATCGGCTGGGCGATCGGCCTCAAATACACTGACGGCTTCTCGAAGCCGCTGCCGACGGTGCTCACTGTCGCCTCGATGATCATCAGCCTCGGGTTGCTCGGCCTGGCGCTCAAGACGCTGCCTGTCGGGACGGCCTATGCGGTGTGGACCGGCATCGGCACGGTCGGCACGGCGCTTCTTGGCATCTGGCTGCTGGGCGAGCCTGCGACGGCCATCCGGCTCGCCTGCATTGCGCTTATCGTCTGCGGCATTATGGGGCTGAAGCTCGCCGCCTGAGCAAAGCAACCAAGGAAATCGACGCACAAACACATTCAGGGCCGCTGGAAGGCGACCCTGATGTCCAATCGTTTCGATCGAAGCGTTAGCGGGCGGAGAAGCCCGGAGGCGTCCTGCCGGTACGCTGCTTGCGCGCCGCATAGCGTGCGTCGCGCTTGGCCTTGCGTTCGGCTTCGTCTGCCAGCAAACGGGCAATGCGCTCGTTTTCTTCGGCTTCCTTGATCTTCGCTTCAGCCTGCGCTGCCTCTTCGGCCGCAATACGCGCCGCTTCGGCTGCTGCCTCGCGCTCGGCCTTCTCGACCGCCTCGCGTGCCAGCTTTTCCTGCTTCAGCCTGGCCTTTTCGGCCTCGCGTATTTCGCGAGCCTCAAGAATCGCCTTGCGTTCGGCCTGTTTGGCCAGAACCGCAGGATCATCAGCCGCCGGCTTTGACTTGAAGCGCTCCAGAAGCGCCTTCTTTGCCTCGTTCGCGGCATTGCGCCGCTCGAAAATGTCTTTTTCCCTGTAGATAGCCAAGTCCACTTCCCTGAAGTCAATTCGCGACGCTTACATACGCGCGAAAACCGAGAGTTCAAGCGCCAAAACGGTATGCCAGCCATGAAAGTTTATGCTGTTGCAGCCGGGAGACGCGTTTTCCCTGAAACAAAGCCGGTCGAAACCGACATGCACTGTTCACTACCCGCCCCTCTGGCGGCCGGGGCGGCTCGCCGCTACCTCTAGCGGCAAATCAGAACATTTGGATGACATGCCATGGAACTCGGTCTCTACACTTTCGCCGACGTCAGCCCGGAGCCCGGCCCCGGCGCGATCGCCCCGCATCAGCGACTACGCAATCTGATCGAGGAGGTCGATCTGGCCGACCAGGTCGGCCTCGACGTCTTTGGTCTGGGCGAACATCACCGCCCCGACTATGCCGCGTCCGCGCTGGCGCTGGCCGCTGCCGCCGAACGCACCAAGCGCATCAAGCTGACCAGCGCGGTCACCGTGCTGTCCTCCGACGATCCGGTTCGCGTCTTCCAGCAGTTCGGAACGCTCGACCTTTTGTCGGGCGGCCGGGCCGAGATCATGGCCGGGCGCGGCTCGTTCATCGAATCCTTCCCGCTGTTCGGCTACAATCTCGAGGACTATGACGAGCTGTTCGCCGAAAAGCTCGATTTGCTGCTGGCTATACGCGACAGCGTCAAAGTTACCTGGTCCGGCAATCTGCGCGCGCCGATCAACGACCGCGGCGTCTATCCGCGGCCGCTGCAGGACAAATTGCCGATCTGGATCGCAATAGGTGGAACGCCGCAGTCTGCTGCCCGCGCGGGGGTGCTCGGCCTGCCGCTGGCGCTGGCCATCATCGGCGGTGAGCCGGCGCGGTTTGCACCGCTGTTCGACATTTATCGCGATGCCGCCAGGCGGGCCGGTACCGACCCCTCGGGCCTTGCCACCACCATCAATGTGCACGGCTTCATCGCCGGGACCACTGAACAGGCGGCCGACGATTTCTACGGCCCGCAGGCCGAAGTGATGAACCGCATCGGCCGCGAGCGCGGCTGGGGCCCGACCTCGCGGGCGCATTTCGATCAGTCGCGTGGTCCGAACGGCGCGCTGTTCGTCGGTAATCCGGAGCAGGTGGCGGAAAAGATCGTCGCCCAGCACAAGATCTTCAACAATGACCGCTTCCTGCTGCAGATGGCGATCGGCGCCCTGCCGCACGCCAAGATCATGAAGGCGATCGAACTCTACGGCACCAAGGTGGCGCCGATCGTGCGCAAGGAGACCGCCAAGCCCGGCGTCGCCGTCGCAGCGCCAGCCGCCTGAGCGACGGGCGGCCCGGATTGAGGGCCTTGCCGGCTAACGGAACCTTGGGCTTGCAGAGGCGTTTCCGTCAGGGGAATGCACCAATTGCGGTGCGCCGCTGAGGGAAAATCATGAAAGCCGAACCCGCCGCTTTGGGTGCTGGCCTTGCCGAGACCGAAGAGGCGAGAGTTGTGGCGCGTGCCGACACGCATCTGATGCGTTCGCTGCTCATCGGGATCTTCCTGTTCATGGCCATCTACGCGCTGTATTTTGCGCGTGCTTTCTTCATGCCGGTCATCCTCGCCTTCCTGCTGACGCTGACGCTGACACCGATCGTGCGCTTCCTGCGCAAGCGCGGCATTCCGGAAGTGATTTCGGCGACAATGTTGGTCGTGCTGTCGATCTGCGTCTTCGGCGTTGCCGGCTATCTGCTCAGCGGCCCGGTCATCGATCTTCTCAACAACACCTCGTCGATCGGCCAACAACTCACCGAGCGGCTGGCGCAATTGCGGCGTCCGCTCGAGAGGATCATGCAGATCTCGCATCAGATCGAGCAGATGACGGAGACCTCGCAGGAGCCGGGCATCCAGAAGGTGGCGATGGCGCAGTCCGGCGTCCTGTCGGCCGCCGCCAGCAACGTCCTGTCGGCGGGGACAAGCCTGACCATCATCTTCGTGCTGTCGCTGTTCCTGCTGGCGTCGGGCACGATGTTCTATGAGAAGATCATCCAGTCCTTCGCCAGCCTCAGCGAGAAGAAGCGGGCCTTGCGCGTCGTCTATGACGTCGAGCGCGAAATCTCGCATTATCTGCTCACCGTCACCGTCATCAATGCCGGTCTCGGCGCGGTTATCGGCCTTGGCCTGTGGGCGCTCGGCATGCCCAACCCGCTGGTCTGGGGAACCATGGCGGCGCTGCTCAACTTCCTGCCCTATGTCGGCGCGCTGATCACCATCGTGCTGGTCAGCGTCATTGCGATGATCAGCTTCGACTCGATCACCTACGCCCTTTTGGCGCCGGGCTTCGTGCTTTTGTGCGACATCGTCGAAGGCCAGTTCGTTACGCCAATGGTTGTCGGCCGACGCCTCGAGATCAACGCCGTGGCGATCTTCATCGCCATCGCCTTCTGGTCCTGGCTTTGGGGCTTTGTCGGCGCGCTGATGGCGGTGCCGCTGCTGGTCGTCGTCAAAGTGTTCTGCGATCATTTCGATGGCCTCAGCCATGTCGGCAATTTTCTCGCCGCACAGCAGACGGCCGTGGTGGAGGAGGAAGCGGCCGAAGAGAACGGAAAGGCAGCGGCATAAGCTTGCCGCGCCTGTCCGTCATCGCGCATTTGTTGTCTTCAGGCGGAGTGCCTATATCGAGCCGGTCAAGCCGGACCCTGCGATGAACGATGCCTCCTTCGACCTCGATTCCTATGTCGACCGCATTGGCTATCGCGGTCCGATCGATGCGTCGCTCGACAAGCTGAGCGCGCTGCATCGCCAGCATCCGCAGGCGATCCCGTTCGAGAATCTGGACCCGTTGCTTGGCACCAGCTCGACATCGTCATTCCCGCCCGCGCCTTCGAAACTAGGGTCAGGCAGTTGAACATCGTAAAGGCTTGAAGCCCATGACCGCACTTTCCGTTCTCGACCTGTCGCCGATCGTCGAAGGCAGCGACGCCTCGCAATCGCTGGCAAATTCGCTCGACCTGGCCCGCCATGCCGAGCGGCTCGGCTACAGGCGCTACTGGCTGGCCGAGCACCACAACATGCCGGGCATCGCAAGCGCGGCGACCGCCGTGGTCATCGCCCATGTCGCCGGCGGCACCAAGACGATCCGCGTCGGCGCCGGTGGCATCATGCTGCCCAACCATGCGCCGCTGGTGATTGCCGAGCAGTTCGGCACGCTGGCGGCACTGCACCCCGGCCGCATCGACCTCGGCCTCGGCCGCGCGCCCGGCACCGATATGGGAACAGCGCGCGCGCTGCGCCGCAATCTCGAGGCGTCAGACAATTTCCCCCAGGATGTCGTCGAGCTGATGGGCTATTTCCAGCCGGCCGCGGAAGGCCAGCGTATCCACGCCGTGCCCGGCGAAGGCCAGAAGGTGCCGGTCTGGATCCTCGGTTCCAGCCTCTATGGCGCGCAGCTCGCCGCCATGCTCGGCCTGCCCTATGCCTTCGCCTCGCATTTCGCGCCGGCCGAACTGGACCATGCGCTGGAGATCTACCGTTCGCGCTTCCAGCCCTCGGAACAGCTGGACAAGCCCTATGTCATGCTCGGCCTCAACGTTTTCGCCGCACCGACCGACTCTGAGGCCAAACTGCTGTTCACCTCGCTGCAGCAGGCCTTCGTCAATCTGCGCACGGGGCGGGCCGGCCGCCTGCCGCCGCCGGTCGAGGGCTATGACCAGACGCTCGAGCCGATGGCAAAAACCATGATTTCGCAGGCGCTGTCCTGCGCCGTCGTCGGCTCTCCCGAAACCGTCCGGCAAGGCATAGACGCGTTCGTGCGCCGCACCGGCGCAGACGAGCTGATGGTGACCGCGCAGATCTTCGACCATGCGGCACGCGTGCGCTCGTTCGAAATCCTGGCCGAGGCGCATAAATCGCTGTCGCAGGCCGCGTGACGCTTTTGCCTGTGTCTGCTGTGGGCAGGCGCCTTCCTCAGCCAGGAGCCGCCTCTCTCACGCATAGGTGACGTTTTCTTGTGGTTTCGAAGCCCTGACTGGGCGCTTCGCCGGGGGATCGCGCAGATCCTGGGGCTTTGAGCGCGGTTTGAGCACATCCGGGCCGCCGGGCGGCTGTTCAAGGGCGCCAAGCGCGGCGCGGTGGATGCCATGCGCAGAATGCTTGCGCCCGATGCCGCCTGTTCTTATATACGCGCCAAGCCGCCCAGTGCCGGAATGCCGGTTGCCGGAGCGGAATTTCTTGTGAACAGGGGCTTTCGTCGGAACGCCTTACGGGTCCTGAGAGCCTGCTTAGCGGAGAGACTAGAAAAATGGCAAAAGTAATCGGTATCGATCTCGGCACCACCAACTCCTGCATCGCCATCATGGATGGCAAGGAGCCCAAGGTCATTGAAAATGCGGAAGGCGCGCGCACGACGCCTTCCATCGTCGCCATCTCGGGCGACGGCGAACGTCTCGTCGGCCAGCCGGCCAAGCGCCAGGCGGTCACCAATCCTGAAAACACCATCTTCGCGGTCAAGCGCCTGATCGGCCGCCGCTATGACGACCCGGTGACGGAGAAGGACAAGAAGCTTGTCCCCTACAAGATCGTCAAGGGCGACAATGGCGATGCCTGGGTCGAGGCCGGCGGCAAGAAGCAGTCGCCCAGCCAGATCTCGGCCATGATCCTGCAGAAGATGAAGGAAACGGCGGAGGCCTATCTCGGCGAGAAGGTCGAGAAGGCGGTCATCACCGTTCCGGCCTATTTCAATGACGCCCAGCGCCAGGCCACCAAGGACGCCGGCAAGATCGCCGGCCTTGAGGTGCTGCGCATCATCAACGAGCCGACGGCTGCAGCACTTGCCTACGGCCTCGACAAGAAGGATGGCAAGACCATTGCCGTCTATGACCTTGGCGGCGGCACGTTCGACATTTCGGTGCTCGAAATCGGCGACGGCGTGTTCGAAGTGAAGTCGACCAATGGCGACACCTTCCTCGGCGGCGAGGATTTCGACATGCGTCTCGTCGAATACCTGGCGGCCGAGTTCAAGAAGGAACAGGGCATCGACCTGAAGAACGACAAGCTTGCGCTGCAGCGCCTCAAGGAGGCGGCTGAAAAGGCCAAAATCGAGCTGTCGTCGACGACGCAGACCGAAATCAACCTGCCCTTCATCACCGCCGACGCGACCGGCCCCAAGCACCTGACACTGAAGCTGACCCGTGCCAAGTTCGAGCAGCTGGTCGACGATCTCGTCCAGCGCACCATCGAGCCCTGCAAGGCAGCGCTCAAGGATGCCGGGCTGAAGGCTGGCGAGATCGACGAAGTGGTCCTGGTCGGCGGCATGACCCGCATGCCCAAGATCCAGGAGATCGTGAAGCAGTTCTTCGGCAAGGAGCCGCACAAGGGCGTCAACCCGGATGAGGTCGTCGCACTCGGCGCCGCAATCCAGGCCGGCGTGCTGCAGGGCGACGTGAAGGACGTGCTGCTGCTCGACGTGACGCCGCTGTCGCTCGGCATCGAGACGCTGGGTGGCGTGTTTACCCGCCTGATCGAACGCAACACGACCATCCCGACCAAGAAGAGCCAGGTGTTCTCGACCGCTGAAGACAGTCAGTCGGCCGTGACCATCCGCGTCTTCCAGGGCGAGCGTGAAATGGCTGCCGACAACAAGGCGCTCGGCCAGTTCGACCTGGTCGGCATTCCGCCGGCGCCGCGCGGCGTGCCGCAGATCGAGGTCACTTTCGACATCGACGCCAACGGCATCGTCAACGTTTCGGCCAAGGACAAGGGCACCGGCAAGGAGCACCAGATCCGCATCCAGGCCTCTGGTGGCCTTTCGGACGCCGACATCGAGAAGATGGTCAAGGACGCCGAAGCCAATGCCGAGACCGACAAGCAGCGGCGCGCCTTGGTCGAGGCCCGCAACCAGGCCGAGGCGCTGGTGCACTCCTCCGAGAAGTCGCTGAAAGAATATGGCGACAAGGTTTCGGAAACCGAGCGCACGGCGATATCGGAGGCTATCACGGCGCTGAAGGCTGCTGCCGAAGGCGACGATGCCGCCGACATCGAGGCCAAGTCGCAGACGCTTGCCGAAGCATCCATGAAGCTCGGCCAGGCCATGTACGAAGCTTCGCAGAAGGAAGCGGCGGAAGCCGACGCCAAGGCGGACGCGGCCAAGGATAGCGATGTGGTCGACGCCGATTTCGAGGAAATCGACGAAAACGACGAGAAGAAGAAGTCGGCCTGACCGGTTGACGGCAAATAAAGCGGAAAGCCCGGCGCAAAGCCGGGCTTTTTTGCAACCCTCGCTGAAAAAGTGCGGGCCTTGCCGAAAAAGTCACTGAAAAACACAGGCACAAGCGCGCCGGCCCTAGCATCCGGGCAGCACCGCTCCTAAATCGAGACAACGTGCCGGCAAACGACGCAACATGCATCAAGACGTTGAGCATCCGGACTGCGGGAAAAGATGAAAGCTGATTTCTACGAGACGCTGGGCGTGCAAAAGGGCGCCGACGAGAAGGAGCTCAAGAGCGCTTTCCGCAAGCTGGCCATGCAGTTCCATCCCGACCGCAATCCCGGCGATCACTCATGCGAGCATAAGTTCAAGGAAATCAACGAAGCCTACGAAACGCTGAAGGACCCGCAGAAGCGCGCGGCCTATGACCGTTTCGGTCACGCCGCCTTCGAGCAGGGCGGCATGAATGGCGGCGCGCAAGGTTTTGGCGCCGGCGGCTTCGCCGACATTTTCGAAGATATTTTCGGCGACATGATGGGCGGGCGCCAGCGCCGCTCGTCGGGCGGCCGCGAACGCGGCGCCGATTTGCGCTACAATATGGAAATCACGCTGGAAGAAGCGTTTGCCGGCAAGACCGCGCAAATCCGCGTGCCGGCCTCGATCTCATGCACGGAATGCTCCGGGACCGGCGCCAAGCCCGGCACCCAGCCGGTGACCTGCTCGATGTGCCATGGCCACGGCAAGGTACGGGCGACGCAAGGCTTCTTCTCGATCGAGCGTACCTGCCCGCAATGCCAAGGCCGCGGGCAGACGATCAAGGACCCGTGCCCGAAATGCGCCGGCCAGGGCCGCGTCACTGAGGAACGCTCGCTGTCGGTCAATATCCCGGCCGGCATCGAGGATGGCACCCGCATCCGGCTTGCCAATGAGGGCGAGGCGGGCCTGCGCGGCGGCCCATCGGGCGACCTCTATATTTTTCTGGCGGTGAAGCCGCATGAATTCTTCCAGCGCGATGGCGCCGATCTCTACTGCAAGGTGCCGATATCGATGACGACGGCCGCCCTTGGCGGCTCGTTCGAGGTGACGACGCTGGACGGCAGCCAGACCAAGGTGAAAGTGACCGAAGGCACGCAGAACGGCCGCCAGTTCCGCCTCAAGGGCAAGGGCATGCCGGTGCTGCGCCAGCCCAATGTCGGCGACCTCTACATCCAGACCGCGGTCGAAACGCCGCAAAACCTGTCGCGCCGCCAGCGCGAGCTGCTGGAAGAGTTCGAGCAGCTGTCGTCGAAGGACAATTCGCCCCAGTCGAGCGGCTTTTTCGCCCGCATGAAGGACTTTTTCGAATCCTTCGGCGAGCACTGAACCCAAACCAAGGCCGCCACGCTTCCCGAACGTCATCAACATCTTATGCCAGATCGCGCCTTGCCTTGGACCTGTTAGCTGCTAAGTAGCGTTCGGGGAGTGTTGAGGAGAACTTGCATGGCACGTGGTCCGGGATTGCGGAAGGCGCTGGCGGAAAAGTTCGACGACGAACTCAAATTCTTCAAAGGCTGGATCGACAAGCCGAAGTCGGTCGGTTCGATCGTGCCGACAAGCTCCGTCACCGCCCGCAAGATGGCTTCCATCGTCAATCCGAAGTCTGGCCTGCCGGTGCTTGAAGTCGGCCCCGGCACAGGCGTCATCACGCGTGCAATCCTCGCCCAGGGCGTTAAGCCCGAAAACCTCTACGCGGTCGAATATTCCACCGATTTCGTGCGCCATCTGCGCCAGCTCTATCCCGGCGTCAACGTCATCGAGGGTGATGCCTTCAATCTCAACGCCACGCTTGGGGAGAAGAGCGGGATGATTTTCGATTCCGTCGTCTCCGGCGTGCCGCTGCTCAATTTTCCGGTCGCACAGCGGATCGCCTATATTGAAAGCCTGCTAGACCGCATCCCGGTTGGACGGCCGATCGTGCAGCTGACCTATGGGCCGTTGTCGCCGATCCCGCCCGGCCGCGGCAATTACACGGTCAAGCATTTCGACTTCATCTTCCGCAACATCCCGCCGACGCAGCTGTGGATCTACCGGCGCGAAGCGCATTAGCTGGTATTGGGGGCGGGAGAAGTCTCTGGCGCCTTGTAAAGGATCGACGTCTCCCGAAGGAAGCTCGATTGAGGGTCGATCCACATCCTTGACTGTTATCCGCCTCGCAAACTCGTGGCGACCTCTCTGATCGCCGCGCACATGGCCCGCACGGCCGTTGCTTCGGCGCTGCTGGAGAACAGAAGCAGCAGAGGCCGACGCGCACGCGGCTCAAGAGGACGCCTCGCGACGGTTCGCTGCCAATCGGCCGGAAACGCCAGGCCTGGCGCAATCGACAAACCGCGCCCGGCCCCAACCAGAGCAAGCAGCGCCGCCATATCGCTCGCCGACAGGATGACAACTGGCGCAACGCCAAAATCCTGGAACAATTCGGCAAGCATTGGTCCGCAGCCGCCGCTCGACATAATGAATGGCTGGCCGTCGAGAGCGCGGATCGGAAATGACCCGCCTTGGACTGAGTTCTTTTGCGATGACGCCACAAAGAGTTCGTCGTCGACAAGTTCCTCGGCTTGGCAATTGCCGGCGATGTAGGACAGTCCAATATCGGCGGCACCGCGATCGACCCACTCCGCCACCTCGGTATCCGTGCCCAAGAGCAGTTCGACAGCAAGCTCCGGGTGCCGGACGGAAGTAATGTTCAACGCATATGGAGCAATCTTTACCGAGGCGCTGCTGACCAGCGCGAGCCGTACTCTGCCTTTGATGGAGTGTTCCCGTAGGCCGACAAGACGGCCTAAAGCATGCAAAGCGGCGCGCGCCGCGTCCAAAGCCGCCTCGCCGGTTGCGGTGAAAGCGACACCGCGCCGATCACGTATGACGAGGGGCGCGCCAACGATCTCCTCCAGCGCCTTCATTGCATGGCTTATGGCCGATTGAGAAAGACAGAGCCGCTCGGCGGTTTTGGTGAAGCTGCGCGTCTCGCTGAGCGATGTCAGGACGCGCACCATCGTGATGTTGATATTAGCTTTGTTCATGGCTGCCGAAATATCTTTCATTTCGCTCATATTAAAGAGCGCTGTAGGTTTTGTGAAGGTGAGGGAAACGACCCTCGAAATCGGCGAGCGGCTTTCCTGGCCTCTCCGGCATGCAGGCGTGCGGTACGACGAGACTGAAACTGGAGTATCGCATGAGCTACCTTCCGCAATTCCTGACCCTTGCTTCGGTCTTCCTGCTCGGCGCCATGAGCCCAGGACCCGATTTTGTAGCCGTGACTTCCCATGCGCTGATCAGCCGTCGCGCGGGGTTCCATGTGGCGCTTGGCATTGCCGCAGCGATCATGGTGTGGGCGGCTCTCGCGATGTGTGGCCTGGGCCTCGTACTGACGCAGATTGCATGGGCTCACCTTGCCGTCCGGATCGCCGGTGCCGTGTATCTCGGTTACCTGGGCAGCAAGATCCTTTTGTCGGCTTGGCAGGCGCGGCCACCGCTGGCCGTCGGTGGCGCAGAGACCACGGCTCCTTGGCGAAGCGGATTCGTTGTCGGAATTACAAATCCGAAGACGGCCGCGTTCTTCGCGAGCCTGTTCATATCGGTATTGCCGATGCAGGCTCCGATCTGGGTCCAGGCAGTGTCGCTGGCCATAATCGGGCTGGTCGCGATGGCGTGGTTTGGGCTTGTCGCGCTAATGTTCTCCACAAGAAGGGTTCGGTCGGTATATGGCAGCGTCCGCAGGCCGATAGATGCCTTGCTCGGAGTTGCACTCATCGCGCTGAGTGCAAGAATTGCGGTCACCCACTAGCAATAGCCCAGCTGCTCGGCACACCTTCGCGCGCCTGCCCCCCGATCGTTTCCGTTTTTTGAGCCAGTGCGTTGATTTGCGCAGCCTCTGGCTGTACCTGTCCGGGAACAAGAGTGGCCAATGGCTGTGATCGCGAAAATCCTCGTCTTCGCCGGCTCGGTGCGCAGCGGCGCCTTCAGCGGCAGGACCGCCGATGTGGCGCAGAAGGAGCTGGCCATGCAAGGCGCCGAGGTGACGCGCATTTCGCTGGCCGACTATCCGCTGCCGATCATCGACGAGGACCTCGAAAAGGAAAAAGGCGTTCCCGACAACGCCGTGAAGCTCGGCCGGCTGATCGCCGCCCATGACGGGCTACTGATCGCGACGCCGGAATATAATGGCTCGATCCCGCCACTGCTCAAGAACACGATCGACTGGGTAAGCCGGGTGCGCCTCGATGGCGGCTGGCCGGTGAGGCCGCTTGTCGGCAAGGTCGCCGGCCTGTGCTCGTCTTCCAACGGACATTTCGCCGGGATCCGCTGCATCAACCATCTGCGCGCCGTGCTGGTGCGCTGCCAGTTGGAGATGGTGACGCCGGAATGCTCGGTATCCGATGGCGGCAGTGCCTTCGACGGCGACGGCAATTTCAGGGATGAGAGACTGACCAAATCGATGGAGCACCTATGCCGCACGCTGATCGAAACCTCGCGCATGCTGTCGACCCGGACCGGGGCATGATTTCCACAGCCATGCAGGCCCATACCATGAGAGAAAGGCTGATCGTCGGCCTCGACGTGCCGACGGTGAAAGAGGCCGAACAGGCGGTGCAGGAGCTCGACGGCGTCGTCTCCTTCTACAAGATCGGCTATCAGCTGGCCTTCGCCGGCGGGCTCGACTTCGCCAGGGAGTTGGCCAGCGGCGGCACGAAAATCTTCCTCGACATGAAGCTGCTCGACATCGACCACACGGTGGCGAAGGGTGTCGAGAACATCGTGCGCATGGGCATGACCATGCTGACCATCCACGCCTATCCCAAGGCGATGCGAGCCGCGGTGGAGGCCGCCAGGGGCAGCGACCTCTGCCTGCTGGCGGTCAGCGTGCTGACCTCGATGGACGAGCAGGACGTGATCGACGCCGGCTATGAATACGACCCTCACACGCTGGTGCTGAGACGCGCCGAACAGGCGTTGCATGCCGGCATGGGCGGCGTCGTCTGCTCGGCCGAGGAGGCGGAAGCGGTGCGCCGCATCGTCGGACCCGACCTGGCGGTGGTGACACCGGGGATACGGCCCAAGGGCAGCGACCATGGCGACCAGAAACGCGTGGTGACGCCCGGCCAGGCGATCCGCAACGGCTCCAGCCATCTTGTTGTGGGCCGGCCAATCGTGGCGGCAAGCGACAGGCGCGCGGCGGCGGAAGCCATACTGGAAGAGATGCGCGCCGCGTAACGAGGAGAAGAAAATGCCCAAGGGATACTGGATAGCCCGCGTCGATGTGCGCGACGCCGAAGGCTACAAGGACTATGTCGCTGCCGCCAAGCTCGCTTTCGACCGTTTCGACGTGAAGTTCCTTGCCCGTGGCGGTGAGCATGAAAAGGCCGAGGGGCCTGGCCGCGCCCGCAATGTCATTATCGAGTTCGAATCGCTCAGCGCGGCGCACGATTGCTACCACTCGCCGGAGTACCAGCGCGCCGTGGCCATCCGTCAGAAAGTAGCCGATGGCGAGATCGTGCTGGTCGAGGGTATCTGACGCGCGAAGCTGCTCTGCTCAGTGCGGCGCTTCCTCCTGCGCCAGCACCTCCAGTTGATGGCGGTGCCCCGACAGCTCATAGCCGACAACGGTGACGGCCGGCGCTAGCGTGAGTAAGATGAGGCAGACCGCCATGTCGACGCCGGCAAGGGCGGCGATGATGGCAAGTGCGACGACCGCAGCCGTTCCCGCCAGCAGCCAGACATGGAGGGGATCGAAGCGCTGGACGAGATAATAATACAGCGCGTAGATCGCCCCCAGGAACACGCCTAGCGGAATGGCGACCGAGAGCAGGGTCGCTACCGGGCCGATATGGGCCTTGTGCTCGATGAAATAGGCCGCGACATGCAGCCCGGCGCCGGTGGCGACGATGGCCGCCACGATCAGCATCTGGCCATAGCCCCAGACAAAAGAGCGATTGCGGTGCTGGTGCAGCACTGTCCCCGAGGGCAGCATGTAATAGACCCACCACATGCCGAAGGTGAGACCCATTCCGGCAATGCCGATCAAGGCGGCATCGAGGTTCCAGCCCTGCTCCTCGACCACGGCCGACAGCGTCGCCAGCGTGCCGACCACCCCTTCGCCCAGCGCGATGATGGCGAAGAGGCTGTAGCGCTCGGCGACGTGATGCGCGTGCCAGGGCGTGCCGCCATCCCGGCGTTCGGCGATGACCGGTCCGGCAAGCTCGATGAGAAGCAGGACCGCGCCGAAAGCCAGGCTCGTCGCCAGCGAGAAATCGACCAGGATCTGCACCACCCAGCCGATCTGGGCGATCGCGATGGCGATGGCATAGGTGAGACAGGCACGCCGCCGCCCAGGGTCCTGCCGCGCCGCGCGCAGCCATTGGAAGATCATGGCGACGCGCATGATGACGTAGCCCAGCACCATCACCGAATTGTTGAGGTGTTCGCCATGCTCGATCGAGGCGAACATGCGCGGCAGGCCGATGGCCAGCACCAGCACGCCGATCATCTGCACCATGGTGACGAGGCGGAAGATCCAATCGTCGGTGTCATAGGCGGAGGAAAACCAGGAGAAATTGATCCACGCCCAGCAGATCGCGAAGCTGGCAAAGCCGAAGCCGATCAGCGCCGCCGCGTAGTGGCCCTCGGCCAAGGCATGCGCCAGTTGCGACGAGGCAAGGCTGAAGGCGGTGACGAAGGTCAGATCGAACAGCAGCTCGAGCGGCGTGGCGACGCGATGCGCCTCATGCGGATCGCGCCCGGCCATGCGCCTTATGTGATGATGGAGGGAGCTTGCTGGTGTGCTCATCGCGCGGCCTTGCCTGAGGACTGTCCCGCGACACTAAAGGTGGAGCAAAAGCCGTCAAGGCGCGGTAGGTCGTGCCGGTCCCCGCGGCCTTTCAGATCGCCTGTCGGTTCAGTCGGTTCGCCGCCGTCTCGGCAACCGCATCGGCCAGCGTCATGCTCCATTGCAGCCGGCAATAGGCGCGGAAATCGAAGCAGGGCAGGCCGGGACAGACTTCGAACTCGATGAGGTGGGCATGATCGGTGGCCTCGACCCTGAAATCGATGGAAAACACGTCGCGCAGGCCAAGTCCGCTGACCAGCCGCTCGGCGATGCGGCGGATGGTTGCCGCGGCTGCCGGCTGGGTGTCGGCAACCGCCTCCAGCACCGGCTCGCTGTATAGTCCAGCCGCCTTGGCGGCCTCGCCGGTGTCGCCGTAAAGCGCCATCGAGTCCGCCATGGTCTGGAAATCGCCGCCGGAGTCGACGAACGCAATGCCGAGCGCTTCCGCCCCGGCATCCGTTTGCAGCCCAAGGAAGCTGGCGCGGACATTGCGACCGCCGACATAGGGCTGGACGACGACATCGTCGCGATAAGCGGCATAGACCCGCCGGCTAAGCTCCAGCGCATGGGCCAGGTCGTTGCAGCGTGAATCCGGCCAGATGCCTACCTTAGAGCCGAGCCGGTTCGGCTTGACGAACCAGCCGGCTTCCGAAGCTGGCGGGGCGGCCAGCCAGCGGCCGTCGCGGGCCAGGCCTGCCTGCGGCGCCGGCAGGCCGAGCGCGCAAAGCACGGCGCCGGAGCGGAACTTGTCCTGGCAAAGCGCGAACAGCGCATCGTCGGCTCCGATGGTTCTAAGCCCATTCAGCCTGGCAAGTGCGGGCGCTGCAGCACCGCGGAAATAGGCAATGCCGTCGGTCAGCGTCCAGACAAGCGTGGTTGCGGGATCGGCCTTCGCCAGCGCGCTTGACGCATCGTCGAGTGCAACCGGCATGAAGGCGAGGCCGCGCCGCCCGCAAGCGGCGGTGATTTCATCGAATTCGGGCGCGAGATCGGTCGATTGCGCCAGATAGGACGAGATTTCCAAGGCACGCTCGGCAGGAAAACCATCGGCGGCCAGCCTGTCGAAACAGGCCTTTTCAGGCTCGTAGACGAGGATCAAGGTCGGGCGCGGCATGGGTCAAAGCTTCTCGGTGATGCAGCCACACCATCGCACGGCCAATGCGATCGGCTTGCGCGAAATCGACCCGCGCCCGCCGCCTGCACGACAACCGGTACGCTCAGGCGATCAGCACGCGCGGCTCGAAGCGGCCGTTGACGGGGATGTCGAGCAGGAAGGTCATGCCGGCCTGTGGGTCGAGCTTGCGCTGCTTGTCGTCCTTGCCTTTCCAGGCCGAGGTCACCGCCAGCCGATCGGCCTTGGCGCCGACAAAGGCCGGGCACGAGGACTGCCCCGCCGGCACGGCAATCTCGCGCAACAATGTGCCGTCCGGCGCATAAGCCTTCACTGCCTTGCCGCCCCAGACCGCGTTCCACAGCACGCCGTCACGGTCGACAACCGAGCCGTCGACATAGCCCCGCGACGAGCGATGGTCGACGAACACTTTGGACTCGCCGACCGGCAGGCCCGTCGCCGGATCGCAGGCGACGCGCATCAACAGGCCGGTCGCGGTATCGGTGTAGTAGGCGATCGTTCCATCCTGCGAGAAACAGATCGAGTTCGACACGGTGATGCCGGTGTAAAGCGTGCGCAATTCGCCCTTGAAGAACCAGTAGATGGCGCCCGCGCCCTTCTCCTCACCCTTGCCCATCGTGCCGACCCAGAAGGCGCCACAAGGGTGGACGCGCGAATCGTTGGAGCGGGTCAGCGCATTGTCGGCCTCGATGGGCGTATGCAGCGTCAGCTTGCCGGTCGAGACGTCGCGGACATGCAGGCCGGTCTCGGTGGCGATGAGCTGGCGATGGTCGTCGATGATGGCGATGGCGCTGGCCATCTGGCCGAGGTCGTGGACCTTCAGCGCGCCGGAAGCGACGCCCTGCTCCAGCAGAAGGCCGTTGACGATGTCGAACCAGAACAGCGTATCGGTGGCGGGATCGTAGCTCGGCCCCTCGCCGAGTTCGCAGACATGGTCCGAGAAAACCGAAACGTTTTCCATCATGCCGCTCCGCCGAAGGCCGCATCCCAGGCCGTCACCGCCGCCTGCGCGCGCGAGGCCACCTCGTCGACGCTCATGCCGGGTTTGAACAGGCTGGAGCCAAGACCAAAAGCAGTCACCCCAGCGGCTTTGTAGCCGGCAAAGTCTTTGTCGGAAACGCCGCCGACGGCGCCGACCACGGTATCGGCCGGCAGCACGGCCCGCATCGCCGAAATGCCGCTAGGCCCGAGCACGCTTGCCGGGAAGAATTTGAGCGCCGAAGCCCCAAGCCTAATCGCCTGAAAAGCTTCGGTGGGGGTGAACACGCCTGGCATCGTCACCATGCCATGGTGCATGGCGCGGGCCATGACGTCGGCATCGATGTTGGGGCTGACCAGCAAGCGCCCGCCGGCCTTGGCCAAGGTGTCGACATCGGCTGAAGTCAGCACCGTGCCGGCGCCGACCAGCGCTGTCTTGGGCAAAGCGGTGACAATGCTGGCGATCGATGAAAACGGTTCCGGCGAATTGAGCGGCACCTCGATGGCTTCGATGCCGGCGTCAAACAGCGCCTGGCCGATGGCAACCGCCTCGCTGGGTTTGAGGCCGCGCAGAATGGCGACAAGACCACGCTTGAGCTTCGGGAAGGGTGCGGTCTGGGTCACGCTATCACTCCACTCTGGTGAGTCATTTGGCGATCATGCCATTTTCTCGCGCCGCCTCGATAAGGCCGGCACGCACCGCCTCGTCGGCGTCGACCGTCCTGACGGCAAGCGCTGCAAGGTCGAGCGCCTGGCGGTAGAGGGCTGCTAGCGACCCCGAGGCGACCAGCACGATTGCAGTGGTGCTTTCGCCATAGCGGCGGCCCGCCGAGGCGATCTCGCCGCCGATCAGCAGGCCGGACAGGCAAGCGGCGGCATCGTCGGCCTTGAGGTCCTGCAGCAGGCCGGCGGCGCGGATCGAGAACAGCCGCGAGGTGACATCGCCGCCCTCAGCCAAAGCCTTGCGGCACCATTCCTGGAAGGAGGGATTGTCCGGAATGACCGGCTTCGGGCTCTCGCCCAGCGAATGGCGCAGGATCGAGTGAGTGGCCAGCACCGAAAACAGCTCGCCGGTCGGCCAGGTGCAGAAGCCGTCGACCGCGCCGTCTTCGACCAGAACCCATTTCGAATGGGTGCCGGGCATGCAGACGAGATGGCGACCTTTTGCCGGCAAACCGGCGCCGGCAAGCTGGGTTTCCTCGCCGCGCATTACATCCGGCGCATCTTCCAGGCGCTGCGCCAGGCCAGGCACGATGCGGATGTCGCGGCTCTGGCCGGGAATGCGGGCGGCCCCCGCGAGGATGGCACTGAGCGGCGCCGGCACGGTGATGTAAGGCGCTTCCAGCCAACCCTGGCGCGAGCCGGCCATGCCGCAGATGATGACTGGCAGTGTGTCAGGCGCGCCGAGCGCCGCGAGATGGCCTTCGAGGATGGTCGAAAAGCCTTTTTGCTGCGCGGTGATCAGCCCATCATCGCCGCGACGCTCGGCAAGCACCCCGCCCGCCTCGTCGACCAGCCAGACCCGCATGCGGGTCGTGCCCCAGTCGACGGCGGCGACTGCCGGCGTGCCTTTTGCCGGATTTTGATTCACCGGGCTCACAGGAAACCCCCGTCGACGATCAACATCTGCGCCGTCAGCATACGCGAGGCGTCGGAGGCCAGGAACAGCACCGTGCCGACGATGTCGTCGGGCTGCATGACCTGCTTGATGCTTTGCTTGGCGACATGGGCGGCGAGCCCCTGCTCGGTGACCCAGAGTTCCCGCTGCCGCTCGGTGATCACCCAGCCCGGCGCAATCGCATTGACGCGGATGCCATCGACCCCAAGCTTGCCGGCGAGACCTTTGGTGAGGCCGAGTATGCCGGCCTTGGCGGCGGTGTAGGCCGGCATATCGGGGTGGTTGATGAGATAGGAGGTTGAGGTGAAGTTGATGATCGAACCGCCGCCGGCCCGCTTCATGCCCGGCGCCACCGCCTGTGCGGTGAAGAAATGCGGGCGCAGATTGACGGCGAGATTGTTGTCCCAGAACTCGACGGTAACGTCAGCGACGTCGTGGCGTTCGTCCCAGGCGGCATTGTTGACCAGCACGGTGACGTCGCCATGTGCCTCAGCCGCTTTGGCGGCCGAAGCGCGCAACGCCTCGACGTCGCGCAAATCGGTCTTGAGGTAGAGCGGTCGCCGGCCAAGTTCTTTTTCGACGCGGTCGGCAAGCAGCGTGCTTGGGCCATCGGCGATGTCGATGAAGGCGACATGGGCGCCCTGGCGAACGAAGCCCTCGGTCAGTGCCGCACCAATTCCGGAACCGCCGCCGGTGATCAGCACCGAGGCTCCCCTGAGGTCGGCAAAATCCGCCGATGGCATCATATCTTCATCTCCCGGTCCGGTCGGCGCGCATCCTATCCAGCCAAGTCCGGGGAGCAAGGGCGAAAACGGCGATTTGATTGGCTTATGTCAGACAAAAGGCCGCAAGATGGCGGCCACAGTCGATCTTGGCTCGCGCCGCTGACTTGCTCGACGCAGGCCAGACCGCCGGTCAGACTGCCTTGGCGTAGAGGGCGCCGCGATAGGAATCGCGGAGGTAGCCGAGCGTGGCGTCGGCATCGACCGGTTTGCCGAAGAGATAGCCCTGGCCGCCGGCGCAGCCGAACTGAACGAGGCGGTCGGCCTGCGCCTCCTCCTCGATGCCTTCGGCGACGACATCCATGCCGAGCCCTTCACACATGGCCAGAATGGCGCGGATGATGTGTTCCGACGGTCGGTCGTCGAGGATCGAGGAGACGAAGGCGCGGTCGATCTTGAGCTTGTCGAAATGGAATTCGCGCAAGCGGCCGAGCGAGGACTGGCCGGTGCCGAAATCGTCGAGCGAGACTCGGATGCCGACGCGACGCAGGTCCTCGACGATCTTCTCGGCCGAGGCCGGATCGTTCATCAGGCCGGTTTCGGTGATCTCGATCTCCAGCCGTCGCGGATCGAAGCCGGTGCGGTCGAGGATCGACAATATGTGCAGGCCAGTGTTCTGGTCGACGAGCTGCGAGGGCGACAGGTTGAAGGACAGGAACAGGTCCTTCGGCCAGCTGCGCGCCGCTTCGGTCGCCTTGCGCAGCACCAGCTGCGATAGCGGGCCGATGATGCCGCGCTCTTCGGCGATCGGGATGAACACGGTCGGCGGCACCACGCCGAGGTCGCGATCGGTCCAGCGCGCCAGCGTCTCGAAGCCGATGGTGCGGCGGGTGGTCAAATCGACGATGGGCTGGAAATGCGGTTCGACCTCACCGGCCGAGACGGCACGGCGCAGCGCCTGTTCGATGCGGGTGACGCGCTTGGCCGCCTCTTCCATTTCGCGGGTGTAGACGACGACCCGGCCACGGCCCGAACGCTTGGCGTGGTAGAGCGCCGTTTCGGCCTTGTTGACGAGGATTTCCGTGGTTTCGTCGCCGGAATAAAAGAGCGAGCAGCCGACCGAGGCCGAAAGCCTGGCGGTGCGTTCGCCGACATCGTAGGGCGCCGACAGGATTTCGATCATCATGCGCGACTTCTCGGCCGCCGCTTCCTCCGAGAACACCATCGGATACAGGAAGGCGAATTCGTCGGCGCCGATGCGGCAAACGGTGGAGTGGCTGTCCATCGAAGCGCGCAGCCGCATTGCCACCTGGATCAAGATGTCGTCGCCGGCCTTGTGGCCGAACAGATCGTTGATCGGCTTGAAGCCGTCGAGGTCGAGAATGCCGACCGTGAACGGCGCGGGATCGTCCGCACGGTCGCTGATCAGGCGATCGACCTTGTCGAAGAAGCGGCGATGGTTGCCAAGCCCGGTCAGCGCATCGGTGAACGCCAGATCCGAGTTTTCCCTGCTTGCCTGCCCGGTGCCAAACGTCGTTTGCATCGGTATCCCTGTTTGTGACGCCCGAAATTTAGGCTGAGACTGGCAGCAAAGCGTTTAGGAAGCGTATCGCGAAATCGATTTTTCGCTGGCGAATGATGCTTTAGCGGACGCGGTAGAGTTCGATCGGGTCTCCGCGCGTTTCGGCCATCGGTTCGAGCCAATCGGGGACGCTTCCCTGCATCAGCCCGGCCAGGAAGCCTTGCGGCGCCTTGGCGGCGAGCACCTTGCTTTCGGCGCTGCCGCGGCACAGCGCCACCAGGCCGACGTGATGAGCCGCTGCGATCGTCCCCGCCTGGTCCGCCGATCCGAGGAAGGCATCGAGCGCAAGCAGATCGCCGGCGATGTTGCGATGATAGGGGCCGGCAAAGACGCGGTGCCCGGAATATGCAAGGATGGGCGAGCCGAGATTGGAAATGGCAAGCACCGTGGTGTCCGGCAGCCGGGCCAACGCCGCGAAGGAGGCCTTGCGCTCGCAGGACGGATCGCTGTCGGTGTCCTGTGCCTCGACCGAGACCTTGCTGGCCTCGAATACGTTCGACGTCGCGGCGGCAGCGCCGGCCCAGACGGCATTCACCGACACCAGCCAGACCGCCGCCATGCGCAGCGATACGCTGCGCGCAGGGCTGATCCTCGCCCGTTCGCGCCAGCTTGCGATCCAGGCCGACAGCGGGATGACGGCAAAGGCGATCGAGAATGTCGAGCCGCGGACCTGCCAGGCGCTGACGATGAAGGCGCCGACCAGCAAGGCGCCGACGAGGATGTCCTGGCGGCGCCATGGTCCGCGCAGGCGAAGCGCCATCAGCGCGATCGCCACCAGCGGCGTGACATAGCGCGCCGCCAGCGACGCCGGCTCATTGACGGCAATACTGAACAGCGACTGCGCCTCGTCGATGTGATCGAGCCACAATTCCTTGAGGCGCGGATCGAGGTTTGCGTAGGGAGCCGCAAGGCATTGCGGAAACAGCGCCACGATGACGACGCCCAGCCCAAGCGCGAGCAGGCTAAGCGAGATCAGGCGGCGGCTGGCCGTGCCATTGGACACCGTGAGCGACGTCACGGCGGCAAGCCCCAGTCCGGCGATTGCCGCCACCACGAACTGCACAGCCGAGAAGGCATCGCACTGCGGCTGGCCCATGGCCGATGGCGGGATGGTGGTGACGAAGACGAGGGCTGAAACCCCGGCAAAGCCGAGACCGAAATCCCTGGCGATCCGGCGTTCGCCGCCGGGATCGACGACGAACAGCAAAGCGATGCAGGCGCCGATGGTGGCGACATAGGGCGCGGTTTCCATGCCGACGGCCAGCGTCAGGGCCGCGCACAGGCCGGAAGTCAGGGTCGCCCAGCGACGCGTCGGCGCCTCGAGCAGCAGGCTGAGGCTGGCCATGGTCAGCGTCAGCTGGACATTGTGATGATCGAGCGCACCCGGCAAGAAAATGCCGATGAAATGCAGCGCCGCCGCGCCGATGACGATAGCGGGCAGCACGGCGCCGACGCCGGCGAAGCTGCGTGCCGCACGGGCTGTAAAAAACACCGCCAGGCAAAACAGCAGCGACGGCCACAGCACCTGTGCGATCACTTCGGCCATGGCCATGCTGCCGGTCAGCGCCGAGGCGGCGAGGATGATGGCGGCGAGCGGTGCGTCGACCAGCCGCGACCAGTGCATGACGAAACCGCCTTCCGGCCCCATCCTGTACTGATGCAGGTCGAACCAGCCCTGGCCGGCCAGCATGTCGCGAACCTCGACCAGCCGCAGCAGGCTGTCATTGTCGCCGCCGGCATTGCTCAATTCGCGAAAGCCCGTGGCGGCATTGACGGCCAGCACCACCAGCATGGCAAGCAGCGCCAGCGTCATATCGGACTTCCAGGAGGAAGCACCCGCCTTGGCTGCGTTCATCATCATGACCTTCGTCGGAAAGACTGCGGCCTTAAACCTAGCCTTAACAGCTTCAATAAATAGTAAAGTCGCCTGAGCGAGGCCGCATATGAGCGCGGCCGGAGGCTCCGCCGGGTGTCGGGAGACGGAAATGCCGCACGAAGTCCGCCATGAGCCGGCCATTGCCGTGCTCCTGCCTTGCTACAATGAGGAACTGACCATCGCCGAGGTGGTGCGGCGCTTTCGCGAGACGCTGCCATCGGCCGAGATCTATGTCTATGACAACAATTCCAGGGATTTGACCGCGCTCAAGGCGCGCGCAGCGGGCGCCATCGTCGTCCGCGAGCCGCGCCAGGGCAAGGGCAATGTCGTGCGGCGCATGTTCGCCGACATCGATGCGGACATCTATCTGATGGCCGATGGCGACGGCACCTATGCGCCGGAAGATGCCTCGCTGCTGATCAACATCCTGCAGACCGAGCGCTGCGACATGGTGGTTGGCACCAGGCGCGGCGTCACCGACGATGCCGGCCGTTCCGGCCATGCCTTCGGCAACCGCATCTTCAACAGCCTCTACAAGCGGCTGTTCGGCGCCGACTTCACCGACATCTTCTCCGGCTACCGCGTCTTCTCGAGGCGTTTCGTCAAGAGCTTTCCCGCGGTTTCCGGCGGCTTCGAGATCGAGACCGAAATGTCGGTGCATGCCTCGCAGCTCAAACTGCCGGTGAGCGAGATCGCGCTCGATTATGGCCGCCGGCCTGAGGGATCGTCGTCGAAGCTGTCGACCTATCGCGACGGCGCCAGGATCCTGTGGATGTTCGCCATGCTGATGAAGGAAACGCAGCCGCTGCGCTTCTTCGGCGCCTTCGCGATTTTCTTCCTGGCGTCGAGCCTTGCCCTGATGACGCCGGTGCTGATCGAATTCGCCCAGACCGGCCTCGTGCCGCGCATGCCGACCTGGGTGCTGTCGGTCGGCCTGCTGCTGCTCTCGATGCTTGCGATGGTGACCGGACTGATCCTCGATTCGGTATCGCGCGGACGCGCCGAGCAGAAACGCATTTTCTATCTCTCGGTTCCGTCGGGCCGGGTCGAACGGCGCGAACGCACGAGCGAAACAGCGAAGGCCGAACCGGGCAAGACGCCCCGGGCCGCCTGAGGCCGTGAGCCGGCTCGCCCGCTTCGTCCTGGCCGGCGGCGTTGGTTTCGTCGCCGATGCCGCGGTGCTCTGGCTGCTCTTGGCGGTGACGCCGCTCGGTCCCTTCGTCGCCCGTGTCCTGTCGATCGGCTTTGCGCTGTGCGTCACCTGGCAGATCAACCGGCACCTGACCTTTTCGCCGTCGAGCCGCGGCGTGGCGCAGGAGGGCGCGCGCTATGGCGGCGTCGGCATCGCCACCAGCATTGTCAACTATCTCGTCTACTGCGCCATCCTGTTCGCGCTGCCGGCAATGCCGCCGCTGGCGGCACTTGCCGTCGCCTCGCTGGTCGCCGTGGCGCTGTCCTTCCTCGGTTACTCCCGGCTGGTCTTCGACCGGTAAAGGTCTGGGCCAAGCAAGCGCGATTGGCAGAAGCCGCCAAGTTCCGTATATCGGCGACTTGCCTTGCCGCAATTCCGGACGGAAAACCGCTACGCACTTTTCCTGGACTTGCTCGACCCGCTGGAGACCAAAAGATGACCCTGAAGATCGCCGTCCAGATGGACCATGTCTCCACCGTCTCGATTGCCGGCGACACGTCTTTTGCGCTGTCGCTGGAGGCGCAGCGGCGCGGCCACCAATTGTTCCACTACACGCCCGACCGGCTGTCGATGCTGGGCGGCAAGGTGTTTGCCCGCATCGAAGAGATGAAGCTCCGCGACGAGAAGGGCAATCATTATACGCTGGGCGACAAGGTGCGCACCGACCTGTCGGAGATGGATGTGATCCTGCTGCGCCAGGATCCGCCCTTCGACATGAATTACATCACCACCACGCACATTCTGGAGCGCATTCACCCGAAGACACTGGTCGTCAACGACCCGGCCTGGGTGCGCAACAGCCCGGAAAAGATCTTCGTCACCGAATTCCCCGATCTGATGCCCGAAACGCTGATCACCAAGGATCCCCAGGAGGTCGCGGCCTTCCGCAAGGAATTCGGCGACATCATCGTCAAGCCGCTCTATGGCAATGGCGGCGCCGGCATCTTCCATCTCAAGGGAGACGATCGCAACCTCGCCTCACTGCTCGAAATGTTCGCCCAGCTGTCACGCGAGCCGTATATCGTCCAGCGCTATCTGAAGGATGTGCGCAAGGGCGACAAGCGCATCATCCTGATCGACGGCGAGGCGGTCGGCGCCATCAACCGCGTGCCGGCCGACCACGATTCCCGCTCCAACATGCATGTCGGCGGCCGCGCCGAAAAGACCGAGCTGACGGAGCGCGAACGCGAGATTTGCGCCCGCATCGGCCCGTCGCTGAAAGAGCGCGGCTTCATCCTGGTCGGCATCGACGTGATCGGCGACTATATGACCGAGATCAACGTGACCTCGCCAACCGGCGTGCGCGAAGTGCAACGCTTTGGTGGCGCGGATATCGCCAGCCTGTTCTGGGACGCGGTAGAGGCGAAGCGGCGGAATTTGGCCGCGTAGTGTGCGTTGCTACGGAGGACTTTGGTGGGTCCAGAGAAGCATCGAAAGATGCTCTTTATCGGGTAAGACTGCCGAGCAAGCGGCTCATCAAATCAAACTATGTCCCGGAAGCGCCGAGGCCTCAGTTTCGGAGGAAGGAGACCGATAAGTCTGGTCTGCAATTTTCGCTGTGGTGTTGCCCAGTCTTTCAGCAGAAAACCCGCATCGGAGTTCTTTTCCAGCAATGCAAAAGCCGCAGACAGTCCGATCAGGTCGACCAAGGTCCTGCGCATTGAGTGGCGGGAGATTAAATGCGCCAGTCCCGGCGCCACTTCGCACCAACGATTGGCCAGTGCCCGCCGTATCGCTATTTCAGTATCAGGCGACATCCTGCCGAGGCCAACTCCGGTACCCAGGATGCGCCCGTCCGCCCAGCCATTGCCGCCGTGAAGCCGATAACTGCCAAGAGCCCGCCCAATCCTCACGGTTCCGCCGATCATATGGGCGGCACGAGCCATATAACCATCGGCACATATCCTTATTTCGTCCGGATCGGATGGACGCATGATTTCAAGCGGAGCTCGACGAAACATCATCCCCGATGTGGTTGACCAAAACCAACCCACGGTACCCCGATCAATAAATAATAATGTCGGGTCAGCTTCGGTGTCGACATGCAGGTAGCCGCTCATTTTCGGCATCGATCGCGGGTCGTTCAGGTGGAATACGGGATGACCGCCCGCAAGCAGGTTGCCGCCCGTATCTATCACCACCTCATCGGAGCTCGACATTGCCGCGATACGGGTTTGGCTGAGATGCGCTCTCACATGGCATTCTATGAAGTTAGGATGCCAAGCATCGTCACCGTCAAGAAAGGAGATCAGGGGCCCGGCTGTCGCGTCAAGCCCGGTCATCATTGCTGTCAACTGCCCGCCATTTTGCAGTCGGGGCAGAAAGCGGAAACGACTGTCGCCAAGCTGGGACAGACACTCTTCAATCCTTCGGCGGGAACCGTCGGTCGAAAAATCATCGACCACCACGCATTCGAACGCAGTGTATGTCTGCGCCGCTACGGATCGGATCGCAGTGTCGATGAATGCCTCTTGATTGAAACAGCCTACGCAAACGGATACGGTTGGTAGCGCGATGTGAGAACCAGCTCCGCTTGGGACGATGTTTTCTTTCAAGAGGCGCTTCTCCGTACACCAGATTTGATCGCCTGAGATATTCCGTCGATCAGATGGCGGTGTTTCTTTGCCAAATTTCTCTCTATCGAAGCGAGTTTTTCTCCGCACTCAAGATCGCAATTGCCGCATGTTGACCCTACAGCACGGGTATCGCCCTCCTACCAAATTCGAGATTGTCAGAGCCATGCTGCGTCATGGCCACAACCTCAGAAAAGGGCACCCTTCCGCGAAGTCGCAACCTGCTCTTCAGGCCAGTTTGCTGTCGGACGATCCGTTCATATCCTATTCGGGAATGTCCGGTACGCCGCTCGGATTAGCAAGTCATATGCCTTTCCGTCCACGCAGCCACCGCGCCTGGTTTCTCATCTCGCCAACCTGGTCCATCGAAAACAGTGCTAGCGTCAAAACCATCCGGACCTATGCCGTTCTGCATAGACTCAAGAACCCCCGTCACTCGCTAATCTTCCTATCCAACACTCAGGCAGAGGCTGATCTGTTGAACCAGTCCGGCGAGGCCGCCGTCCTGCACAACAAGACGTCAACAACCTCCGAACACATATTCAGGCCTCTCGATGACGTCCCTGTAGAATTTGATGCAATCTACAATGCGCAGCTGGCTCCGTGGAAGCGCCATGACTTGTCGCTTGGCATCCAGCGTTGCGCATTTGTCTTCTATCGAGATTCAAGCGGATCCTCCACGACGGAGTCGGAAAGAGCGCGAATAAATCGGCATAGGGAGCTCGCGCCGCATCACGTCTTTATCAACGAGTTTGACGGCACCGGCAAGCCTGTCCGATTGGCACCGGCTCAGGTGAACACGCATCTAAATCGTGCAGCCGTGGGAATCTGTCTCTCTCACCTGGAAGGACCAATGTTCGCAAGCACGGAATATCTTCTCGCGGGGCTTCCAGTGGTCACGACGCCGAACCATGGCGGCCGAGACCTTTATCTGGATGATGACTATTCGCTTACAGTTCCACCCGATCCTCGATCCATCGCGGAGGCTGTCTTAGCGCTGAAGGAGCGACGAATTCCCCGGGATTACATTCGTTCGCAAACTTTGAAACGAATCGAACGAGACCGCGGGCGGTTCATAGACCTTGTAAACGAGATTTTTCTGGAGAGCGGCTCTTCGCGCCGGATCGCCCTGCCTTGGCCTTTCAGATATCCTGTCATGGAGTGGCTTCCACCACAGGTCGCGATCGATCGATCGCTTTCAGGTTCGGTCGATGCCTTCATCACCGCTTAGAAGCAACACCCTCAGATTGCCGAAGGGCCTAGTCGCCCTTGTTAAACGCGGTCGAGGAGGCGGAGCAGCCGTTCCATTTTGCTTAACCATCTTCCGTTTTTGCAACCGGCACAGCGCGCTGCAACCACCACGAATGCATGTTCCTGTAATGTTCTTGCCTTGGCCTAAAATCTATGGTTGTCTTGTCCTGACGTCGCTCGCGGTCTGAACCACAAGGCCGAGGCGAGCCGGTATCCGGGGGCAGAGCAAGATGGTGGCGCGGGTTCGCACGGTAGCTTTCCAGGGCATCGAGGCCGTGCCGGTCGATGTCCAGGTGATGATCGCGCCGGGCAAGGTCGGCATGCAGATCGTCGGGCTGGCCGACAAGGCGGTGGCCGAAAGCCGCGAGCGCGTGCAGGCGGCACTGCATGCGTCGGGGCTGTCGATGCCGTCGAAGAAGGTGACGGTCAACCTGGCGCCTGCCGATCTTCCCAAGGAAGGCAGCCATTACGATCTGCCGATCGCGCTCGGCCTGATGGCTGCACTCGGCGCCATTCCGGGCGACATGCTGGCCTCCTATGTCGTGCTCGGAGAATTGTCGCTCGACGGCACCATTGCCACGGTCGCCGGTGCGCTGCCGGCGGCGATCGGCGCCAATGCCGAGGGAAAAGGCCTGATCTGCCCGTTCGGCTGCGGGCCGGAAGCGGCCTGGGCGGGCAAGGATTTCGACATATTGGCGCCGCGCAGCCTGATTGCCATCGCCAATCATTTTCGCGGCACGCAGGTGCTGTCGCGGCCCGAGCCCGGCATCCATGTCTCGGCGCGCGACCTGCCCGACCTTTCCGACATCAAGGGCCAGGAAAGCGCCAAGCGGGCGCTGGAAGTGGCGGCGGCCGGCGGCCACAATCTGTTGATGGTCGGGCCTCCCGGCTCGGGAAAATCGATGCTGGCGCAGAGGCTGCCTTCAATTCTGCCACCACTGGCGCCCAAGGAACTTCTTGAAGTCTCGATGATCGCCTCGGTGGCCGGCGAGCTCGGCGAAGGCAAGCTCACCGACCGGCGGCCGTTCCGCGCACCGCACCATTCGGCTTCGATGGCGGCAATGGTCGGCGGCGGCATCAGGGCGCGGCCGGGCGAAGTATCGCTTGCCCATAACGGCGTCCTGTTCCTCGACGAGTTTCCCGAATTCACGCCGCAGACCTTGGATGCGCTGCGCCAGCCGCTGGAGACCGGCGACTGCATGATCGCGCGCGCCAACCACCGCGTCACCTATCCAGCGCGCATCCAGCTGGTGGCGGCGATGAACCCGTGCCGTTGCGGCATGGCCGGCGAGCCCGGCTATCGCTGCCTGCGCGGCGAGCGCTGCCGCACCGACTACCAGGCGCGCATCTCCGGCCCGCTGCTCGACCGCATCGATCTCAGGATCGAAGTGCCGGCGGTCTCGGCCGCCGACCTGATCCGGCCCGACCGGGCGGAGAAAAGTGCAGCCGTCGCCCAGCGCGTGGCGCGCGCCCGCACCATCCAGCGCGAACGTTTCGAGCGGCTGGGCGTCACCAGCGCCACCACCAACGCCCATTGCTCGCCTTCTGTCATCGAGGACATCGCCGCGCCGGACGCAGCCGGCCTGTCGCTGCTGAAAGACGCCAGCGAGAAACTCGGCTTTTCTGCGCGCGCCTATCACCGCGTGCTTAAAGTGGCGCGCACACTGGCCGACCTCGACGCCAGCGAAACCGTCGGCCGCATTCACCTGGCCGAGGCGATTTCCTACCGCATGATGTCGGAGCGGGTGGCGCAGGCGGCGTAACGCTCCTCCTTGAGGGGAAGGTGGCCCCGAAGCGGCAGGGTGGGGGTCGCCGAAGAATGGTCGATCTTTTTGGAGCCGAGCCGAGAAAGGGCCTCTGCAATGACATTGCTTGTAGTGTCGTCCGAAGGGAGTCGCCGCACTTCACGCAGGACCCCACCCGGCCCTTCGGGCCACCCTCCCCTCAAGGGGGAGGGAAATGCAGGCGCTAATTCGCCCGCTCTTTCGCCTTCAGCTCCAGCCTCCGCGCGTGCAGCACCGGCTCCGTATAGCCGTTCGGCTGCTCGCGGCCCTTGAACACCAGGTCGCAGGCGGCCTGGAAGGCGATGGAATTGTCGAAATCGGCGGCCATCGGGCGGTAGAGCGGGTCGCCGACATTTTGGAGGTCGACGATCGCCGCCATGCGCCGCAGCGAATCCATCACCTGAATTTCGGAGCAAACCTTGTGGTGCAGCCAGTTGGCGATGTGTTGCGAGGAGATGCGCAGCGTGGCGCGGTCTTCCATCAGGCCGACATCGTTGATGTCGGGCACTTTCGAGCAGCCGACGCCCTGGTCGATCCAGCGCACGACATAGCCCAGAATGCCTTGCGCATTGTTGTCGAGCTCGCGCTGGATCTCGTCGGGGGTCCAGTTCGGCCGCACCGCCACCGGCACCGACAATATATCATCGAGCTTCGCCTTCGGCCGGCTCTTGAGCGCCGCCTGGACGGCATGGACATCGACCTTGTGATAGTGCGTGGCGTGCAACGTCGCCGCCGTCGGCGACGGCACCCAGGCGGTGTTGGCGCCGGCCTTGGGATGTGCGATCTTCTGTTCCAGCATCGCCGCCATCAGATCGGGCATCGCCCACATGCCCTTGCCGATCTGGGCATGACCGGCCAGCCCGCATTCGAGCCCGGCGTCGACATTCCACGCCTCATAGGCGGAAATCCAGGCGGCCTGCTTCATGTCGCCCTTGCGGATCATCGGGCCGGCTTCCATCGAGGTGTGGATCTCGTCGCCGGTGCGGTCGAGGAAGCCGGTGTTGATGAACACGACGCGTTCCCTGGCGGCGCGGATCGCCTCCTTGAGGTTGACGGTGGTGCGCCGCTCCTCGTCCATGATGCCCATCTTGATGGTGTTTGCCGCCATACCGAGCAGCGCTTCGACGCGGTCGAAAATCTCGACTGCGAAGGCGACTTCCTCCGGCCCATGCATCTTCGGCTTCACCACATACATCGAGCCCGCGCGGGAATTCATCCGACGCCCGTTGGCGCCGACATCGTGCAGCGCGATCAGCGCCGTCATCGCCGCATCCAAGATGCCTTCCGGCACCTCGTTGCCATCGCGGTCGAGGATGGCCGGATTGGTCATGAGGTGACCGACGTTTCGCACCAGCATCAGCGAGCGGCCAGGCAACCTCAGCGCGCCACCACTGGGCGCGGTCCAGGCGCGGTCCGGATTGAGCTTGCGCGTGAAGGTTTTGCCGCCCTTGCTGATTTCCTCCGCCAGATCGCCCTTCATCAGGCCGAGCCAGTTGCGGTAGACGATGACCTTGTCCTCGGCATCCACCGCCGCGACCGAATCCTCGCAGTCCTGGATGGTGGTCAGCGCCGATTCCAGGATCACGTCGGCAATGCCGGCCGGGTCGGTGCGGCCGATCTGGTTGGTGCGGTCGATGAGGATCTCGATGTGCAGGCCGTTCTGGACCAGCAGGATGGCTTCCGGGTTGGCACCGTCGCCGCGATAGCCGGCAAATTGTTTCGGGTTGGCCAGCGTGGTGCCGCCGGCGCCGGCGCCGAGCCGCAAGGTGCCACCCGAAACCGTCAGCCCGTTCACGCCGGCCCATTTGCCCGAGGTGAGCGGCACGGACTCGTCCAGAAAACTCCTCGCCCAGGCAACCACCTTGGCGCCGCGCACGGGGTTGAAGCTTTTACCCTTCTCGGCGCCACCGGTCTCGGCAATGGCGTCGGTGCCGTAGAGCGCATCGTAGAGCGAGCCCCAGCGGGCATTGGCGGCGTTGATCGCATAACGCGCATTCATCACCGGCACCACCAGCTGCGGCCCGGCAACGCTGGCGATCTCGGGGTCGACATTGTCGGTCGACACGGAGAAGGCCAGCCCTTCGGGCACGAGATAGCCGATCTCACGCAAGAAGGTTTTGTAGGCCTCCATGTCGATGGGCGCGCCATTGGCGCGGTACCAGGCGTCGATCTGTTCCTGCATGGCGTCGCGTTTGGCCAACAGCGCCCGGTTCTTCGGCGCGAGATCATGGACGATGGACGAAAAGCCGTTCCAGAAGGCGTCGGCGGCAATACCGGTACCCGGCAGCGCTTCGCCGACAAAGTCATGCAGTTCGCGGGCAATCCGCAATCCGGCGATCTCGACGCGATCGGTCATCAGGGCTTCTCCAGATGAAAGGCTTTGCGGCCTTTGGCATGTCAGGGGTGAAGGGTCAATTCAGCTTAGGGTGAAGGCGGGGATTTTGAAGCTGCTGATCTCCCCCCAAGGGGACCCCAAGGGGGGAGATTACCTAAACCGCAATCCTCGGCCGACCCGATGCAACCGCCACCACATGCGCTTCGATAAACATCCGTTGGGCCTCAACGGTAGACACCTTGAACTCGGTCGAAACGTCGATCTCGGCATTATCCGTGCCGGCATCCTTCGCCCGCTCGGCTACGATCGCCCGCACATCAGCCTCCGCTGCCGCGATCGCCTTGGCCTCGTCCGTGAAGTCGCGCACCGTTTGCCCCGACGCCATACGAAACAAACCTTCCTTAGGCTGGCTGACGCGGGCTTCGGCCGAGACGCGGACCTGGCCGACGACGGCGCCGAGTGCGTTGGCGACGTCGGTATCCTCCGGCACCACGCACTCATTACCGACCAGCTCGGCCAAGCCGGCATAGTGCAGCGGCGCCGAGGCGCCGAGGCCGATGACCGGACGATCGAGCGCGACGCTGAGCCTTGCGATGCCGGGATGGGAATCGACGGCGCGCTGCACCAGCGCATGCGCGACGGTGGCGGCGCCATCCAGCCCGTCTTCGGCAAAGGCGGTCTCCAGAATGTATTCGGCCGACCAGCGCGTCAGCGTCAGCAGCACCCGTTCGGAAATCACCTCCGGAGACGGCGCGATGTACTGGCCTCGCCCATCACGCTTGCGGGCAAACAGTTCGGCGCCGAGCCGGGCCGCAAGCGGGTCCCAGTTGGCCTGCTTGCCGAGCACATGGGCGGCGTCCGAAGGGGTGAAGCCCGAGATATGCACAAGACCGCGCGAGACCAGCCGGTTCAGCGTGGCGTTCTGGGCGTTCGAGGTGAGCAGCCTGTCGATGGCGAGCGGCACGGCACCAATGAGTTCATACAGTTTCGCCTCGGGCGCGGTCAGGCCGGCGGCGAGCCTGTCCGGCACGCCGGTGCGCAACGCAAAGCGGCCGTCCATGCGGCCGGGATTGGGCGCCCTGAGCTGGCGCTCGAGCTCCGATGTCACGGAAACACCATGCATCATGCCGGCCAGCGCCAGTGGCACCAGGCGGCGCGGCCCGAGCAGGATTTTCGGGTTGAGCGCGCCATCTTCCAGCGCCACTTCGGAATCGCCGCCGAGGCCGAAGGTGCGCATGGCGACCGCCTCGACCATGGTGCGGAAGCCGCCGACGGTGGCGCCTTCGGGATCGAGCCGGGGACGGCCGCCGTCGAGCACGGCGACATCGGTGGTGGTGCCGCCAATGTCGGACACCATGGCGTTGTCCAGGCCCGTCATGTGGCGGGCGCCGACCAGGCTGGCGGCCGGGCCGGAGAGGATGGTCTCGATCGGCCGCTGGCGGGCAAAGGCCGCCGAAACCAGCGCGCCATCGCCGCGCACCACCATCAGGGGCGCTGCGATGTTGCGGGCTTCCAAAAATCCTTCGGTTGCCGCCACCAGCCGGTCGATCATCGAGATCAGCCTGGCGTTGAGCAAGGTGGTGAGCGCGCGACGCGGACCGCCGAGCTTGGCCGACAATTCATGGCTGGCGGTCACCGGCAGGCCGGTCTTTTCGCGGATGAGGTCGCGCGCGGCGAGTTCATGCGCCGGGTTGCGGGTGGCGAAATAGGCGCACACGGCAAAGCCCGACACCGAGGCGCCGAGTTCAGGGAGTGCTGCTTCCAGCCCCGACAGATCGAGCTTGGCCGCATTGCCGTGCACGTCATGGCCGCCCGGACAAAACACCACCGGATCGGTGCCGAGCGCCGTCTTCAGCCCGTCGCGCGCAAGGTCGGCCCCGGTAAAGCCGATCATGATGAGCGCCACACGCCCACCCTGGCCCTCGACCAGCGCATTGGTGGCGAGCGTCGTCGACATCGACACGAGTTTGATCGCGGCCGGATCGGTGGCCGATTTTCCCAGCACCGCATCGACCGCGCCGGAAATGCCGACGGCAAGATCGTGCCGCGTGGTCAGCGCCTTGGCCTTGGCCAGCACCTTGCCTTTTGGCCCGCCTTGTTCCGACCACAGCACGGCATCGGTATAGGTGCCACCGGTGTCGATACCGAGAAACAGGGGTTTTGGCTTGGCGGTCATGTCTGGCGGTCCGGGATTCTGCTCCCCCGCCCTTAGCCGATACGGCCCGGCTGATAAAGGCGGGAGAGGTGGGCCAGTTTGACCCTCGTCGCCGCTCATGCCCGCCAAACTTTGTAACGGTCACATTTTTTCATTGGTGCGTGGCCTGCCTTTGCGTGCACCATGCGCCGATCTCATCCCTTTCAGGACTTCGCCATGACCACGCTTCCCGGCATCGCCGACATCCATGCCGCCGCCGCGCGGCTCTCCGGCCTGATCGCCGAAACGACCTTGATCGAATCGCTGGAACTCAACAAACGCTTCGGCGGCCGCATCCTGTTCAAGCCGGAGACGCTGCAGCGCACCGGCTCGTTCAAGTTCCGCGGCGCCTACAACAAACTGTCTTCGCTGAGCGAAGAAGAGCGCAGCCGCGGCGTCGTCGCCTTCTCCTCCGGCAACCATGCTCAGGGCGTCGCCGCGGCGGCTGCCATGTTCGGCGTCAAGGCGGTCATTGCCATGCCGGCCGACGCGCCGGCGATGAAGATCGCCAATGTCCGCAAGATGGGCGCCGAAGTGGTGCCGTTCGACCGCTTTCGCGACGACCGCATGACGGTGGTGCGACCCTACATGGACAAGGGCATGGTGCTGGTGCCTCCTTTCGACGATCCGGCCATCATCGCCGGCCAGGGCACGATCGGTCTCGAACTGATGCGCCAGGCAAAAGCGCTCGGCGTCAGCCTCGATGCGGTCGTCATTCCCTGTGGAGGCGGCGGCCTGACGAGCGGCATTTCGATCGCCGTCAAGGATGCCTCGCCGGCCACGGCAGTCTGGGCCGTTGAGCCCGAGCATTTCGACGACACCCGCCGCTCGCTGATCGAGGGAAAAAGGGTCTCCAACGAGCCTGGCCACAGCTCGATCTGCGATGCCATCCTCACCGCAGAGCCCGGTGCCATCACCTTCGAGATCAACCGCAAGAACCTCGCCGGCGCCATCGCCGTCTCCGACAAGGCGGCCGCACAGGCGGTGCGCGACGCCATGGCCCATCTCAAGCTGGTGGTCGAACCCGGCGGCTGCGTTGCGCTGGCGGCGCTCTCGTCAGGCGAGATCGAACTGTCGGGCAAATGCGTCGCCGTCGTGCTGTCAGGCGGCAATGTCGATTTCACCACCTATGCCGAGATCATGGCCGCGGCCTGAGAACCGATATGGCAGACGCTGAGATAAGGGCGGCTCTCGATCGCCATTGGGCTGCCTCCGATGCCAATGATCTTGAGACGGAGCATCAGATCTATCGCGAGGACGCGGTGCTCGATTATCCGCAATCAGGCGAGCGCATCAGCGGACGGCACAACATCCAGTCGTCGCGCGCCACGCAGCCCAACCGGAAGCGCTTTGCCGTGCGGCGGATCACCGGGTCAGGCGACCTCTGGATCACCGAATATGTCCTGACCTATGACGGGATTCCGTCCTATACGGTGAGCATCATGGAGTTCGTCGATGGCAAGGTGGTTCGCGAGACCCAGTATTTCGGCGATCCGTTCGAGCCGGGGCAGTCGCGCGCGCAATGGGTCGAACGGATACCTTGAAACACGGCGGCGGTAGCATGACCGGCCACCATCCGCTCGATCGTGCCGAACTGCCTGATGATACGGCCGATCTCGCCCGCTATCTCATCGGCAAGCTCGTGGTGCGGGAGCTGCCGGAAGGCATCGTCAGCGGCCGTATCGTCGAGACCGAGGCCTATGTCACCGGCGACGCCGCCGGGCACGGCTATCGCGGCATGACGCCGCGCAACCGTTCGCTGTTCCTCGGGCCCGGACACGCCTACGTCTACCTCGCCTATGGGGTCTCCTGGATGCTCAATGTCTCGAGCGAGGGGCCGGGCACCGGCACCGGCGTGCTGATCCGGGCGCTGGAGCCGCTCGAAGGCATCGCCATCATGCGGCTGAACCGGGGCGTGGAGCGCCTGCGCGACCTGGCGCGCGGGCCGGGGCGGCTCGCCCAGGCATTGCGGATCGACCGTTCGCTGGACGGCCTCGATCTGTGCCGCCAAGGCCCGCTATGGCTGGCAGCCGACGAGCACGAGCCCGGCGACATCGGCCAAGGCATCCGCATCGGCATCACGAAGGATGCGGACCGCCCGCTGCGGTTCTATGTCAGGGGCAGTCCGTTCGTCAGCGGTCCGCCATCGCTCAATTCCTGAACGCTCAGTCGAGCGTGCGCCTGAACCGCACCAATGCGACGCCGGCAAACAAGGCCACGAACCCGACCAGCCAGGCGATCTCGCCCGCAACCGCCGGCAGTTCGGCGCCCTTCAGCATCACCGCGCGGGTGATGCGCAGAAAATGCGTCAGCGGAAAAATCTCGCCGAAGGTCTGCGCCCAGCCCGGCATGCCGCGATAGGGGAACATGAAGCCGGACAGCAGGATCGACGGCAGGAAGAAGAAGAAGGTCAGCTGCAGCGCCTGCATCTGCGTGCGGGCGATGGTCGAGATGGTGTAGCCAAGCAGCACCAGCGCCAGCACGAACACCAATACGGCTGTAAGCAGCAGCGACATGGAACCGGTGAAGGGGATGGCGAACAAGAGCTTCGACGCCGCCAGCACCACCACCACCTGGACGCCACCGACCACAAGATAGGGCAGCACCTTGCCCAGCATGATCTCGAACGGGCTGGACGGCATGGCGAGCAGGTTTTCCATAGTGCCGCGCTCGGTCTCGCGGGTCAGCGCGATCGAGGTCATCATCACCAGGGTCATCTGCAGGATGACGCCGAGCAGGCCGGGCACGATGTTGTATTGCGAGATGCCTTCCGGATTGTAGCGCTGGTGCACCACCACATCGAGCTGGCCCCTGGCGGCCTCACTCGCCGCCTCCTGCATCCCTTGCGCCCGAAGCAGCGCCTGGCTGGCCACTTTGCTTAGCGTCGAGATGGCGCCGCTGGCAGCGGCCGGGTCGGTGGCGTCGGCCTCGATGAGTATCTGCGGATTGTCGCCGCGCTCCACCCGGCGGCCGAAATCGGCCGGGATGGTGACGACGAAGGCGACATCGCCGCGCGCCATCAGGAATTCGGCAGCCTCGGCACTTTGCGCAACATGGTCGAAGCGGTAGTAGCCGGTCGTCTGCAGGGCCGCGACAATGGCGCGGGTGTAGGGGTCGTTGCTGGTCGCCACCAGTGCGGCAGGCAGGCTTTTGGGATCGTTGTTGATGGCGTAGCCGAACAGCACCAGCTGCAAAAGCGGCACGCCCAGCATCATGGCGAAGGTGATGCGGTCGCGCCGCATCTGGATGAATTCCTTGATCAGCAGCGCACCGAGCCTGGCGAAGGAGAAGACGCTGTTCATGCCATATTGTCCTTCGAGCCGGACATGAACTGAATGAAGACGTCCTCGAGGCTGGTCTCGCCGGGTTTTACGCTGACGCCCTTGTGCTCCTTCTCGACATCGGCGAGCGCCTTTTCGAGCTTTGCCTTGTCGGAGCCGACGACATGCAGCGTCGCGCCGAACGGCGCCACCTGGTCGACGCCGGGCCGGTCCCTGAGTGCATCGGCGACCTGGTCGAGGCGCGGTCCCTGCAGCACGAAGGTGGTCAGACCGGCATTCGTCACCACCTCGTCCACCGTGCCGGTGGCCAGCATCTTGCCGTAGGAGATGTAGCTGATGCGGTGGCAGCGCTCGGCTTCGTCCATGTAGTGGGTGGACACCAGCACGGTCAGACCGCCGCTCGCCAGCCGGTGGATCTCGTCCCAGAATTCGCGCCGCGCCTTCGGATCGACGCCGGCGGTCGGCTCGTCGAGCAGCAGCAGCTTCGGCTTGTGCATGATGCAGGCGGCCAGTGCCAGCCGCTGCTTCCAGCCGCCCGACAGCGTGCCGGCGAGCTGGTTGCGGCGGCTCGTCAGGCCAAGCTCTTCCAGCGTTTTCGACACATGCTCCTCGACCGACTTCAGCCGGTAGAGCCGCGCCACGAATTCGAGATTCTCGCCGATCGTCAAATCCTCGTAGAACGAGAATTTCTGCGTCATGTAGCCGACTTCGCGCTTGATGCGGAGCGACTCGGTGCGGATGTTGAAACCCAGCACCCTACCTTCGCCCTCGTCGGGCGTCAGCAGGCCGCACATGATGCGGATGGTCGTCGTCTTGCCGGACCCGTTGGGCCCGAGAAAGCCGACGATCTCGCCCTCGGCCACCGTCATCGTCACATGGTCGACGACAGTCTTGTCGCCGAAACGCTTGACCAGGCCATGAACGTCGATGGCGTTCATTTTGCGGAGGCCGCCAGCTCGACATCGACGATCTGTCCCGGCTGCAGCGCTTGCGCCTTGCCCTCAGGCCGCGCCTCGACGAGGTAGACCAGCTTCTGCCGGTTCTCGAGCGAGTAGATCACCGGCGGGGTGAATTCCGGGTCGGGCGAGACATAGCTGACGCGCGCCTTCACCTCCGGCCCGCAGCCGTCGCAATGGACGACAAGCAGCGTGCCGACCTTGATCGACGAGAACGCACTTTCCGGGACATAGACGCTGAGCTTCACCGCACCGTCCGGCAACATCGAAATGACAGGCGCGGTCGGACCGGCGGTGTCGCCGGAATTGCGGATGACGTCATTGATGCGGCCGGGCGAAGGTGCCGCCAGCACGCGCTTCGACAACCGCCACTCAGCCTGTTCCAACGCCGACTGCGCCTGTTTGACCTGATTGTCTGCCGCCTTGATCGTTTCGGGACGCGCAGGCAGACCGCCGACGGCGAGGTTGGCCTGCGCCTGGCCGACCTGCGCATTGGCGGTCTCCAGCGTCGCGGCGGCCGTGTCGTAGTCGGCCTGCGTGCCGGCACCGCGCTTGAACAGGTCGGCGGCGCGGTCGTATTTGCGCTTGGCATCCGTGGCCTGGGCCTTGGCCATGTCGACCTCGGCCTTCAGCACCGCGATCTCCTCCGGCCGCTTGCCGATCTGCAGGTCGGCAAGCTGCGCCTGCGCCTGGGCGAGCGCGGCCTCTGCCTGGGCGACGGCGATTTTTGCGTCGGCGCTTTCGAGAGTCACCACCGGCGTGCCTGATACAACACGGTCGCCGCGCTTGACCGCGACGGTCTCGACCTGCGCCACTTCGATCGGCGCCAGCAAGACATAGTCGCCCTCGACATAGCCGACGGCAAGCGGCGCTGCCGGCGCGCAGGCGCCGAACAGCTGGGCCGCGAGCGGCAGGGAACAGAGAAAACTCATCGCTTGCCCTCCTTGCGGGCGACCGGATTTCGGGCCGCCAGTATGGCGCCAAGATTGCTTGTGACCGCCGCCACCACCTTGGCGGCTTCGGCGTTACCGATCTCGCGCCAGCCCATACGACGCATCACTGCTTCGCGGCCGATGCGGAAATAGATGACCTGGCCGATCAGCGTGAAGACCACGAGCTTGGTGGCCTCGCTTTCGGCCGGCTCGCCCGTCGCCTGTTCCCAGATCTGGCAGAGGCGGCGATGCGTCGGTTCGAACACCCCGTCATAGATGCGGTCGAGGGCGGCCGTCGGATGCGACAACTCTCTAAGTACGAATTGTACGATATCGCCCGCCTCCGGCCGGGCGACGATAAATCCTACCATCCGCTCCAATGCGGTCGAGAGCTGCGCCCGCGCCGTCTCTGAACTGGCTTGACCTTGCAGCTGCATGCCGCCGAGCGCCTGGCCGGCAACCGCCTGGATAGTCTCGACGATGTGGTCGGCGGCGGCCCCGCGGAGCCCTTCCTTGCCGCCGAAATGATAGGCGATGGAGCCGATGTTGGCCTTCGCCTCCGCCGCGATCTCGCGCGTCGAGGTGCCGTCGAAGCCCTGCCGCCCGAACAGTTTGAGCGCGGCCAGCACCAGTGCGGCGCGCGTCTGCTCGGCGGGCGATGTCTCCTGGCGGGGCATTTTGTCGGGCGCGGATTTGATCATGTCGGCGTGTTTAATCAATCGATTGATTAAAGTCAAATTGATTATCTACGGCCGCTTGCCATGTCGGGCCGCAGACGCTTTAGTGCGCGGCCATGGGCAAGGAAGTCGAACGCAAGTTCCTGGTCTCCACCGCCGAATGGCTAGAAATGGCCGAGGCGAATATACGCATTCGCCAGTTCTACCTTGCCGCAGCACCTGGCCGCACCGTGCGCGTGCGCATCAGCGACGGCAGTTCGGCGAAGCTGACGCTCAAATTCGGCAGCAAGATCCGCGAGCGTGACGAATACGAATATGAAATTCCACTGGCGGACGCAGAGGAGATGCTGGCCTTCGCCATCGGACATGTCATCGAGAAGACACGCCACCATGTTAGGCATCGCGGCTATCTCTACGAAGTCGATGTTTTCGGCGGGATTCTAGCCGGCCTTGTGGTGGCCGAACTGGAGACGCCGGAGGATGTACCTGACGAAATGCTGCCTGATTGGCTCGGCCGCGAAGTGACCGGCGAGCAGAGATTTTACAACGCGTCGCTCGCCCTAGAGCCGGATGATTTTAGGTCGGGTCGACCTAAAATCGGAATCCGGCTCTAAATCAAAAGAGATGGACCATGATGTCGTCCGAAAACCGCTTCACACTTTTCGGCATCATGCTCTAGGGGGATTCCGGAGATCGCCGCATGAGCTTTCGCATCGATCCGCGCCTGCCGCTGACCGGCGAGGTCAGGCGTATCCTTGGCGAGGAGATCGGCAAGGCGCTTGCCCATCTGGCCGTCGCGCGCGACCAGCCGGAGCAGGCATTGCACAAATGCCGCAAGCGGCTGAAGAGCGCGCGCGCCTTGCTGCGGCTGGTCCGTTCCGGAAATGAAACATTCTGTCGGACTGAGAACCAATGCTACCGTCAGGTGGCGGCGCTGCTTGCCGGGCCGCGCGAGGCGACCGCGCTGGTCGAGACCGTCGACCGGCTGGCAGCCGCCTTTCCCGAGCAGGTTGCCGGCGGCCTCGACAGCGTGCGCGACCGGCTTATCGCCCGCCAGCATGAAATCCATGCCGGGGCTGGTCTCGACGCCGCCATAGGCGCGGCCACGGCCGCCTGCGAGGAAGGCCTGATCCGGATCGAGCGGCTGCTGCTCCCCGATCTGCCTGAGCATGCAGCCGATGTGCTTGCGGAAGGCGCTCGCAAGACCTTGCGCCGGGCCAGGAAGGCGCTGGACAAGGCCGGATCCCACGGAGGAGCCGAGGATTTCCACGATCTGCGTAAGGCGGCCAAGACCCACTCGATGCATCTTTCGCTGCTCGGCCGGCTGTGGCCGACGCCGATCAAGGTGCGGCGCAAGGCGGTCGACGAACTGGGTGAAAAGCTCGGCGAACTGCACGACGTCTTCGTCATGCGCGTGTTGCTCGAGGCCGACGGTGAGCCGCTCGGCGATGCGCAGGACACAAGGCTTCTTGGCAAGCTTTTGAAGCGCTCGGAAAAAAGCCTGAAGAAGAGCTGCCTCGCCGGAGCGGCCGAGCTGTTCGGCGACAGCCCCAAGCGCTCGACGAAGAAGCTCGCACGCAATGCGCGCGACGACCTCGCCGGCCCGGCATTGTCGGAAGAGGTCCCGGTCGGTTGATCATGGCCGAGGGCGTCACCTCGTGCTAGTCACACTTTGCCATGACCGCGCCGCGCGACACGATTCTCGACCGCCTTGGCCGCTGGCTTGCCGGCCGGCTGCAGGACGAATCCTCGGGCTATGAGCCCTACACGCCGTCCGATGCCGAGACGTTGCGGCGCACGCTCGAGCCCGGCGACATCCTGCTCATCGAAGGCAACCAGAAGATCTCGGCGGCGATCAAATACCTGACACAGTCGACCTGGTCGCACGCCGCCTTCTATGTCGGCGATGCCTTGTCCGAACCGGAGGACGGATCGGAACGGCGTCGGCTGATCGAAGTGACGCTCGGCGAAGGCTGTGTCGCCGTGCCGCTGTCGCGCTACCGCACCTACAACACCCGTATCTGCCGGGCGAGCGGGCTGACCCCGGAAGACCGCGACCATGTCGTCGCCTTCATGATCGGCAAGCTCGGCCTGAAATACGATCTCAAGAACATCTTCGACATGCTGCGCTTTTTCCTGCCGACGCCACCGGTGCCGGTGCGCTGGCGCCGCCGCATGCTGGCTTTCGGTTCCGGCGATCCGACGCGCGCCATCTGCTCGACGCTGATCGCCGAAGCCTATGGCGAGATCCGCTACCCGATCCTGCCCGAGATCACCCGCGCGCCCGGCCGCGCCTCGGCGCAGTCGAACTATTCGCGCCGCGAAATCCTGCACATCCGCCACCACTCGCTCTACACGCCGCGCGACTTCGACCTGTCGCCCTTCTTCCGCATCGTGAAACCGACGCTGGAATTTGGGTTCGACTACCGGGCGGTGACCTGGGAGGACAAGGCAGGCACCGACGCCGCAGCCGCGAAGGCTGGCGCAATCGCCTCAGACACGTGATGGCTTCGGCCTGAGTCATGAGGTTCAGGCGTCTCACATGGCGGCCTGCATCACGCCGAAACCGCAATAGCGCCCTGGTTTTCGGCCCTGTGTTCGACCCAGACATGGACCGGTTCGTCCCGGCCGCGGATGCTAACCGGTCCATGATCGCGCGCATTCAACCGTGTCGTTGGCGATTCCGCCTTCGCGGCCTCAATCAGTCGTGACCCAAAGCAAATATTCGCCTGAAGTTCCCGGCAGAGCGCCTGCAAACGGCTGGCGACGTTGACGGTGTCGCCCACCACCGCGAAGGACAGGTTGCGCTCGCTGCCGACCGCGCCGAGGACGACGGCGCCATATTGTGCACCGATCCGAACGTCCAGCGGCGGATATCCCCTGGACACACGCTGGACATTCCAGTCTTCGATAGCGGCGATCATCGCTTCAGCGCACCGGATGGCCCGGGTTGCGTCGTCATGGCTGGCTTGCGGAACCCCGAAGGTCGCCATGATGCAATCGCCGATATAGTTGTCGACGGTGCCATGGTGGTCGAAAACGACCTGCTCCATGCGACGGTGGAACTGACGCAGTAGTTCGAACACTGCTTCGGCCGGATGATCCTCGGAATAGTGTGTGAAGCCGACGATGTCGGCGAACAGCACCGCGATATCCTGCCGGCGGACCGGACCGAAGGGCTCGTCATCCGAGGCGAGCTGGTCGACGACATTGGGCGAAAAATGCCGGGCGAGATTGGCGCGGGCGCGCTCCGCCTTGACATAGTCTTCCGACAGATGCCGGGAACGGGAGACGACCAGCGCCATGATCGCGCCGATAATCAGGACAACCAACACATTGGTCGCCTGCGCGAACGTATCGACGAAATTGGGGTTGAGATAGAGATTCAGTCGCTCTGTCATCGGCAGCGAATAGAGGTTCGTTGCCGGAATGACGGTTCCCGCATGAAAAACCACCCATCCCACCCCGATCGTCCACGTCAAGGCCGCGAGCGCGCCGAGATAGAGCGCCAATCGCGTCGAAAGGGTCAGCGCGCCAAGGCATACGAAAATCAGCAGGAATTTGAAGCTGCCCTCGCGCAGTTGCATCGCAGCCGGCGCGACCTCGCGGGAAAACGGGTTGGGCGTTACCAGCAGAACGGTCAACAGAATGATGTCCAGCGTACCGACGAGGTAACCGATCCACCATGGCGCGTTGCGACGGCGCGCAAAGCGAAACTGGATCAGGCCGACCAGCTGGAACAGCGCTAGGCCCGCCAGCACGAAGAGCAGCGAGGCATCCCAGCGGCTGATCAAGGAAAAGAAGCAGGAGATCACGGCGAGCGATGCCGTGCGCGCCCAGAACTGCAATGCAGCACCCTGGCGTTCTGCGCGCTCCCGCAAATTTTTCAGGCGCGAATAGCGGCGAAGTTCAAGTGTTGGCGCGGTCGGCATAGGATCACTTCGATTTTGCGGGGACGGTCACGCATTCGGCAAACCCGCCCCGTACAGTCTGGCAAATCAGCGCGCGAACTCTATCATGGTTTCGGTTTTGAAACGCGGCTGGCGCGTCAAGCCGGCAACGGGCGGCGTCCCTTTGCCGGAGCGGTGGGCCGGTCGGACGCACCGGCATCCCTGGGGTGCGGGCCGATCGGCATGATCGCCGGAAACGGGGTTGCGCCAAAAGCAAATGTCCATTTGTAGCCGGTCAGCCCGTCTTCCGGCGTCGTGTGCTGGTCGTGATGGGCGAGCAGTTTGGCGCGCTCGGCCAGTTCCTCCGCCTCGCGCTTCACCATCTCCGCCGTCTCCGGCCGCATCCGCCTGGAGAAAGAGACGAAGGTCGCTTCCCGCTCCAGATGGGTGATCGCCCAGCCGATGAAATTCTTGTTTGTCATCTCGAATAGCGGCCTGAGCGGCCCTTCGAAATTCCACTGGATCGGTGTGTCGACCAGCAGCCGTGCCGACAACCCGCTGCCCAGCGCAATGAGGCCGAGCGCTTCGAGATCGCGCAGATAGAGGAACATCGACGCTTCGCTTAAGCCTTGCGAGCGCATGACGCCCTCGGGCGTGAATTTCTCCGACAGCATGACGAAGATGAACAGCAACGCCGGCCGGCCGGCAAGCTTGCGCTCGACCTCTGGCGCGATGCGGTTGACCGGTCCCGGCCCCCGGTTCATCGACCCCAGCACGTTTTCCAGCTCGACGCCGGCGGCAGCGCAGATCCCGATGAGACGGTCGAGCTTGCAGTTGCGCTCGTGGAAGATGCGCTTCACCGTCGGCTCGGAAATGCCCATACGCCCGGCTAGCTCACGATAGGTGACGCCCTTGGCCTTCAGCGTCCGCTTCAGCGCCTCGAAGATCAGGCCGTTCATGGAATGCACCTCTTTTCTCGCGGTTTGGTATCGCGTTTTGATACTAGCGGCAATCGCCCTTCCGGAAAAGTATCGACATCTCTAGCTCTCCGCCATCCACCACAGGAGACCTGGCCGTGAAAACCCTCATCCCCTCTATTTGTCTCGCCGCCTTCGGTATCGCGCTCGTGCCTGCGGCCGAGGCCGCCGAACTCTGGCGCGCCTCGGGCTTCGAGCAACCCGAATCGGCGCTGTTCGATGCCGCCAACAATCGCATTATCGTCTCCAACATCGTCGGCAATCCCGGGGAGGCCGACGGCAACGGCTATCTCTCGGTGCTGTCGCTGGACGGCAAGGTCGTTAGCCGGCACTGGACCGCCGGCATGGATGCACCGAAGGGCTCGGCGATCTCTGGCGGCAAGCTCTACGTCGCCGACATCACCAAGGTGCGCATCGTCGATCTCGCCAGCGGCAAGCTCATCTCGACGATCGATGTGCCCGGCGCCGTTTTCCTCAATGACGTGACATCGGACAGTTCGGGCAAGGTTTATGTCACCGACATGCTGGCCGATGCGATCTACCGCATTGACGGCGACAAGCCGGAACTGTTCGTGAAGGATGCGAAGCTCGCCGCACCCAACGGCATCTTTGCCGATCGCGATCGGCTGATCGTGGCGTCCTGGGGCAAGGGCATCAAGCCGGACTTCAGCACTGCCGCGCCCGGGGGCCTGCTGTCGGTCGATCTCGCGACGAAAGCCGTGACGCCGCTGCCTGGCGCACAAAACTTTTCCGACCTCGACGGCGTCGTCGCCATCGGCGACAGCATCTACGCCACCGCCTTCATGACCGGCACGCTCTATCGGTACAAAGTCGGCGAGGCGCCGAAGGCTGTAGAGCAGTTCAAGCCGGGCAGCGCCGATATCGGCACAGACGGCACGCGGATCTTCGTGCCGCTGATGAACGAGGGCGAGATCGCGGTGCTGAGCCTGGACTGACGGCGCACACTTGCCGGCTCAGCCAGCGGGCGCGGCTTTGAGTTGCGCCCGCGAATCCTTGATCGAGGCGGCAAAGGTCACCAGCGGCCGCTTGACGCCGTGGTTGATCAGCATGCGCCGTGTCTGCGGCGAGGCACCGGCGATGATGAAACGCACCCCTGCGCGCTTCGCCTTGTGCGCCGCGCCCTCGATGACATTGGCCGCGGTGGAATCGAAGAACGGCACCGCCGAGCAATCGAGGATGAAGTTCTTGCGCTGGTCGGCGATGCGGTCGAGCACCGTGCCGACAGTCGAGGCGGCGCCGAAGAAGAAGGCGCCGGAGATGCGATAGACGACGGTGTCGGCGTCGCTTGCCTCGCTTGCATCGTAGGCGCGGCCGCTGCTGTCGGCGACATCGTCCTGCACCAGCGGCAAATCCGCCTCCACGGCGATCGACTTGGCCATGCGGTCGATGAACAGGATCGAGCCTAGCGCGAAGCCGACGACGATGCCTTCGGTGAGATCGCGGAAGACGACGATCAGGAAGGTTGCCATCAGCACCAGGGCGTCGCCGCGCGAAGCGCGCAGCAACGTGGCGAAGGCCTGCTTCTCGAACATGTTCCAGCAGACAACCGCCAGCACCCCGGCAAGGGCGGCAAGCGGGATGTAGCTCGCCATTGGTGCGGCCACCAGCATGAAGACCAGCAGAAAAAGCGAATGCAGCATGCCGGAAACCGGCCCATGCGCGCCGGCCCGCACATTGGTGGCGGTGCGGGCGATGGTGCCGGTGGTGCAGATGCCGCCGAACACGGCAGACGCGATGTTGGCAAAGCCTTGCGCCACCAGTTCGCAATTGGAACGGTGACGCCGCCCGGTCATGCCATCGGCGACCACGGCCGAGAGCAGCGATTCGATGGCGCCGAGCAGCGCAAAAGCCACCGCATCCGGCAGCACCGCAAGCGCCTTGTCGAGGTTGAGTGCCGGCAGTGCCGGCAACGGCAGGCTGCGCGGAATGCCGCCATAGCGGGTGCCGATCGTTTCCGCCGGCAGCGAAAGCAGCGCCACGACAAGGGAGGCCAGTCCGACGGCGATCAGCATGCCCGGCCAGCCGGGCCGCCAGCGCTTCACCCCGACGATGGTGGCGATGGTCAGCGCCGCCACCAGCGTTGCCGAGATATTGAGCGTGCCGGCCGCGTGGCCGATCGCCATCAGCTTCGGCAGCAGCGGCCCGGGCTCCGGCCCGGCAAGCCTCAGCCCGAACAGTTCGACGATCTGGCCGGAGAAGATGATGACTGCGATGCCGGCGGTGAAGCCGACCGTCACCGGGTAAGGGATGAATTTGATATAGGTTCCGAGCCGGAGATAGCCGATGGCGAGCAGGAAAATGCCGGCCATCATCGTCGCCAGCAGCAGTCCGTCGACGCCTTCGCGCTGCACCGTCGCCGCCACCAGCACGATGAAGGCGCCGGCCGGGCCGCCGATCTGGAAGCGGCTGCCGCCGAGCGCCGAGACGATGAAGCCGCCGACAATGGCCGTGAACAGGCCGCGCTCCGGCGTCACGCCCGAAGCAATCGCAATCGCCATCGACAGCGGCAACGCGACAATAGCGACGGTCAGCCCGGCCATGAAGTCGGCCTTGAACTGCGGCAGGCGGTAACCTTCGCGCCAGACCGTCACCAGCTTGGGCGTGAACAGCTCTGAAAATGTCGGCTTTGCCGACTTCTGGGCCGGTTGATGCACTGCCCGCCGGATCTGATCCATGGACTGCCTTCCGCTTGCGTGAAGGCGGCGGGATCGTCGGCAGGACTGTCGGCGGTCGCCGTCGCGACTATATGCCGGCTCAGCCTTGCGGGTTCGGCGGCGCGACCGGCTTGAGGCGCACGCCCCGGCCGCCGCGCTCGCTGGTCTGGTTCTCGCCGATGAGCTCCACCCCGGCCTCGTCGAGAGCCTGGATAACCTTCATCAGCGTATCGACCACACCCCTGACCACGCCGTCACTCGCTTCCATGCGCTGGATTGTCGGAAGCGAAACGCCGGCACGCTCGGCGAGCGTCTTCTGATCGATGCCGGCCAGCGCCCTCGCGGCGCGCATCTGGGCGGCAGTGATCATCGGTCGGAACCCCCGTCTGAGTCTGCGGAGACGACGTGTAATACAATCATAGTGATGTTTCAACCATCATAAAGCATGCATGAAACATGATCTCTCCACAAAGCCGGATGGCGGGATACGGGATGAGCATGCTACGCTACCGCCTTGGCTCTTACTGGCGGGGAAATATCAGTTGAATATTTTCAGGACCTTGACGACGTCGGCAGCCTTGCTGTCGGCGGTTTTTCTGCTGGCAGGCTGCGGACACGGGCTGATCAACCGGCTGATTTGAATGTCGCTCCGGATCGTCAGTCTTCGGGCTCGTTGCCATCGGCCACCGCCTTGTTCCGCTGCAGCATTCGCGCCGCCAGCCAGCACAGCGTCGCCCAGGTGAAGCCGGCGCACCATCCCGCCAGCACGTCGGAAGGCCAGTGGACGCCGAGATAGACGCGGCTGACGCCGACCAGCAGCGTTACCAGCACCGCCAGGCTGAGGACATAGATTTTCGTCGTTCGTCCCGGCAGGAAGCGCGCTGCGAGCGAGCCTAGCGTGAGATAGGTCACCGCCGACAGCATCGCGTGGCCGCTGGGAAACGACAGCGACGTCTCGTTGGCCAGGTGCGAGACAAGATCGGGGCGCGGCCGGTCGATGCCGGCCTTGAGCAAGGTCGACAGCAGCTGCCCGCCGGCCACCGCGACAAAGATCAGCAGCGCCGTCCTCGGCCTACGGATCAGCAGGAGGTAGACGATCACCGCCGTTACGATCAGCACCAGCACGCTGGAGCTGCCGAGGCTGGTGATGTCGCGCATCGCGCCTTCCAGCCATGCCGGGCCGACGGGAACATCCGGCTGACCCACTTTTCGGAAAGCGAGCAGGATCTCAGTATCGAAAGCGTGCGGCGTGGTGGCCCGCGCCACCTCCATCAGTTCCTCGAAGCCCCACAGCCCGGCGGCTATCACCAGCCCGGCCAGCAGCACCGGAAATTCAAGCCAGTTGGTGAACGCACGCGGGGTCTTCATCGGATTACAGTCGCCCCTGCAGGTAAGGCCCGAGCGAGATCAGCACCACCGCCGCGATGGCCAGCACGATGCCGGTCGCCTGCAAGGCATTGACGCGTTCGCCGAAGAACACCAGCGCCACCACATTGACCGCCACCAGCTGGATCACCGCCGACAGACTGAACGACACCGACATGCCGAACTCACGAACCAGCCGCAGCATCATCAGATTGCCCGCCGTATAGAGCGCCAGTGTCAGCACGATCTTGCCAAGGCTTGGCGCCAGCCCCCATTGCTTGGCCGCGATGGCCGCCAGCAGGAAGATCACCGTCGAAATGACGAGCTGCGCCAGTCCCCAGAAACTCACTTTTGTGCCTCGCTGTCCTTTGTGGCAGCTCTTGTTTCGCAAGCGTGGCGGCACGTCAAGCAGACTGCGGCGGAACAGGCCACGGCCGAGGTGCTGAATGAATGGCAGCGCGATCGCGGTCTGACTGCCACGCTCGGTCGGATTCGTGCAAACCCAGGCAGCTGCGCTCAAGCATTGGAAAAGAATGGACTTTTAAACATGGCGCCCTACCTCTTCTGGAGGAGAGTGCCATGCCAAAGTCCGTCTATGACCGTGGCCTGCTGAAACCCGACGACATCGCCAGGCTGCAACGCGTGTTCGACGAAGCCTGCCGCAGGCGCGACGTGCATCCCGATTCGGCGGAGGCGCGGGAGATCGCGCTGAACCTGCTTGCGCTGCACAATGCCGGCATGGTCGAGGAAGATATGCTTATGGAAACCGTGGGTTTCCGCCGGTTGGAGCCGAAATCAGCCTGAGGCCCGCAAGGCGGCCTGGAGCGATTCCAGGAAAAGTGTGAAGCGGTTTTCCGTCCGGAATTGCGTAAAAATAAAGGCCTAGGAGCGGTTCGCCGTTTCCGTGAAACGGTGAAACGCTCTAGCCGGCGCGCTGCACGACGGCCACATTCATCTCTGCCCGCAGCCTGAAGCCGATGGATTCGTACAATCCAACCGCGTTGGCATTGCTGGCATAGGCATGCAGGTAGGGAACTTCGCCGCGCGCAAAAATTCGGTTGGCCACGAACACCGACAGCAGCCGGCCGAGGCCGCTGCCGCGAAATTCGGGATGCGAGCAGACGCCGCTGAGTTCGCTGTAGCCGGGCTGCTTCATGCGCTCGCCGGCCATCGCCGCCAGCCGGCCGTCGATCTTCACGCCCCAGAACTCGCCGAGGCTCAGCGCCTTGAGCGTGAACGGGCCGGGCTTGGTCAGTGACGCCAAAGCAAGCATCTCGGCCGCGTCGTCCTGCGTCAGCTGCTGTACACGCTCGTCCGACACGGAAGGCAATGGCGCCTCGGCAACCATCTGAACGCCGAAGGCGGTCACGGTCGCGGTCAGTTCCGGCGGCAAGGCAATGGGGTCCGCCTGGAGCATGAACACGCTCTCACCTGCAGGAATGAGGCTTGCGAGCGCCTGCAGGCTCTCAGCGTCGTCTGCCCCGGAAGCCGCGAAGGGGACGATCGAGGAGGGATAGCGCCTGGCGAGCCTGTCGCCATACGCAAAGATCCGATGCCGCGTGTCGAGCGCGCTCCAGACCGGACGATCGAGGACATGGCTCATGGCGCGACATCCTGTTTCACACGGCGGTCGAGCGGGGCCGCCGCCAGGCCGTCCTCTATTGCCGAGAGTTGTTCGAGAAGCGGCCCTGCAAGGTCTTTGCACAAGTCGGCAACGGCGTTCTCGATGCGCGGCCAAACGTCCCGCTTCGCCTTATCGACCAGGCGCTGGCCGTTCGCGGTCAGCGAGATCATCCTGCGGCGCTGGTCGTCGTTCGATGGCGCGGCCTCGACCAGCCCCAACTCGGCCAGCAGCGCCACGCTGCGCGTCACCCCCGGCTGGGTGATCCCCAGTGACTGCGCCAGTTCGCCGACAGGCAGCGGCCCAAGCCGGTCGAGCGCGGCCAGCAGAGGATACTGGCTGGACTGCACCGGCACCTCCAGCCCATCGAGCATGCGCTGCGTATCGGCCTGCAACTGCTCGCCGATGCGCTTCAGCCTGCTGCCGAGGGTGAGGTAGCCAAGGGATCGAATGATGTCTTCCATGGGTGGTCCGTCTCCTGGATAAGTATAACATGTTATATAATGATGCAATGAACGAGTTCAAGCGCCTGCTTTGGAGGTTGGCCGCAAGCATCTCAACTTCGTCGTCCTTGGGCGAAGCAGGAGCGAAGCTCCGTCGCGGAGACCCAGGGATCATGCCTTGGCCGTGGAAGCAGCGGAGCAGAACCTGCAACGCAGCGTAGTTCAGAAGTCACGGCATGGATCCTCGGGTCTGCGCCGTCGCTACGCTCCTTGCTTCGCCCGTGGATGACGACGGGATCGGCGTTTCAGCCAATCGCCAGGATATTCGATCCGTCTTGCAGATGCGTTGAACCACTAGTCCGCGCCATAGCAGCAGCCCGAAGTGCGCGGTGGTTCTCCGTCCAGAAGCGCTCGTCTACAACCCCTTGGCGATCTGACGGGCAATCGCTTCGGCCTGCAGGCCGGCGCTGTGAAAATAGCTGGTCAGGCTTGGCCGCATGCCGATGAACCACAGGCCGGGCTGGCCGCTCGGGGTGCCGCCATTGGCCTTCGGCACGCCCTTGGCGTCGAGCACGCCGAGATCGCCCAGCATGGCCTCCAGGCCGGTGCGATAGCCGGTTGCCGCGATCACCACATCCGGCTCGAGCACCGTGCCGTCGTTCAGCCGCACGCCGGCGCCTTCGAAAGCCGCCACCGGCGCCACCACCGAAATCCGTCCGGCCTTCAGCGCTGCGACGGCGCCGTCGTCGACGGCGATAGCGATCTGCTCGACGCCGAGCCGGCTGGCGCCGCCTTTCGGCGCCGGCGGCAGGCCGAAGCGGGCGAGGTCGCCGAACACCAGCCGCTGCGTCGCGGCAATCGCGGCATCGGCAATCCACGTCGGCAGCATCGCCATGAAACCGCCGAAGCGCGCCACGGCGACCTTGCCGATCCGTTTCGGCATCAGCGACGGACCCTGCCTGGCTGACAAGCAGATGGCCTTGGTGTCGGCGCGGGCGAGGTGGTTGAGCACGTCGAAGCCGGAATTTCCGGCTCCGACCACCAGCACGCTTTTGCCCACATAGTCCTGTGCTGTGCCGAAATCGGCGGCGTGGACAAGTTTGCCGGTGAAAGTCGCCTTGCCTTGCCAGTCCGGCGTCCATGGCAAGCGGTCGCGGCCGGTGGCGACGATGACATTGCGGGCGCTCAGCGTTTCCCGGCCCGTATGGACGAGCCAGCCATTGCCTCTGCGTTCGATCCGCTCGACGGCGGTGCCGAATTCGACCCTTATGCCGCGCGCGCGGGCAAAATCCTCGAGATAACCGACGATGGCATCCTTGTTCGGAAAGGCGGCGGTGCGTGGCGGATAGGCAAGGCCGGGCAGGGCCGATAGCGCGCGATGCGTGTTGAGGGTCAGCTTCTCGTGCCGCCGTCGCCACGGTTCGGCGATCCGCGGCTCCTTTTCAAGCACGACGACCCGCACGCCGCGCCGGCCAAGCGCGTCGGCGGCCGCCAGCCCCGCCGCTCCGGCGCCGATGACGATAACCGTGTCGTCGAGTCCTTTCGGCCCCAGGACGATAGGCATCGTTTCGCTTGTCGTAGCCGCCATTCGGTCGAGATTCCCTTTCAGGTGCGCCATGGGGACCCGTCCTATATGGCACGTCCCATATGGCACAGGGGCGATATGATCGATAATGAGGTCGCGTCAATGCGACTGATTCGAGGCCTTGGGGGCAAGCCTGTTTATCATCGGCACGCGGAAGCTCGACCATGCCCTCCTTGCGTATCTTTCTTGACAGACTGCTGGAGGGCGCCGCAGCCAAGGTGCCGCGCCAGGATTTTTCGCATGTCGAGCGGCTGGCGCTTGTCCGCCGGCACGGCGACTTCTCGCTGGCCTATTCGACCGCCGTGCAGCAAAAACTGTCCTATTTCGGCGACGCCGACGGCTACATCGCCTTCGGCACCAAGATGAAGCACCATTTCGCGCTCGGTGACCCGGTGGCCCATCCGGCCGATCGGCCCGACTATATCAGGCGCTTTGTCGAAGCCGCCGACAGCCCGTGGTTCGTGCAGATCGGCGAACCGACGGCGCGCGTTCTGGCCGGGCTCGGCTACCAGGTCAACCGCCTCGGCGTCGACACGCGGCTGGAGCTGCCGGCTCACGATTTTTCCGGCAAGCGCAACGAAAGCGTGCGCTATTCCGAACGCTGGCTCTTGAAGAAGGGGTTTTCCTTTGGCGAAGGAGCGGTCTATCTCGACGAGGTCCAGCGCCTGTCGCAGAACTGGCGGGCCGACCGCATCGTCAAGCGCTGGGAGATGGCCTTCCTCAACAGGCCCTTTGCCGATCATCTCGGCATCGATATGCGCCGTTTCGTGCTCTACAGCCCGGAAGGCGAGCTCGTCGCCTTGCTCGATTTCGATCCGATGTTCAGCGGCGGCATGGTGATCGGCTACACCACCTCGTTCAAGCGCAAGCACATCGATGCCTCGCCGCATGCCGAAATCGGGCTGACCAAATTCGCCGTCGACCGCTTTCGCAATGAGGGCATTTCGGTCGTCACGCTCGGCCTGTCGCCGATGCTCGATGTCGGAGCCAACAGCTTTGCCGAATCGAGCTTCTGGCGCAACGCCTTCGAGCGGGCCTATGAGTCGCCCTGGGTCAACCGCAGCAAGTTCAACCTCAAGGGCCAGGCGGCGTTCAAGCGCCGCTTCCATGGCGTCGAAGAACCGACCTACATCGCCTTCCGCGAGGGCAGGCTGATCGAGATGCTGGGGTTGCTGCGCCTCATCAAGGCGATCTAGCAAGAAGCGTGGCGGCCAACGTGGCCAATTTGCCCCCAGCAAAACTGTTGATTTGACCGGCGCACGGGCGATCGCCCATTTGCATGTTGCTCAAAAGTGGTCCCGGTTTTGAGCAAACGACATGCATAAGAACAAAGACCTAATGCGCGTCGCCTGAGTCCCGTTCAAACGCGACGCGCTTTAGAGCGGCAGGGTCAGTTGCGCAGCCGGTAGCCGGTGCGGAAGATCCAGGCGACGATGGCGATGCAGATGGCGAGGAACACCATCGTCATGCCCAGGCTGACGGCGACCGAGACATCGGACTTGCCGTAAAAGCTCCAGCGGAAACCGCTGATCAGGTAGACGACCGGGTTGAACAGCGTCACCGTGCGCCAGGTCTCGGGCAGCATGTTGATCGAATAGAAGCTGCCGCCGAGGAAGGTCAGCGGCGTGATGATCAACAGCGGCACCAGCTGCAATTGCTCGAAGCTTTTCGCCCAGATGCCGATGATGAAGCCGAACAGGCTGAAGGTCACCGCCGTCAAGACAAGGAAGGCCAGCATCCAGAACGGATGCTGGATGGTGAGCGGCACGAACAGCGAGGCCGTCGCCAGGATGATCAGGCCGAGGATGATCGACTTGGTCGCGGCGCCGCCGACATAGGCGATGACGATCTCCAGATACGACACCGGCGCCGACAAGAGCTCGTAGATGGAGCCGACGAATTTCGGGAAATAGATGGCAAAGGAGGCGTTGGAGATCGACTGCGTCAACAGCGACAGCATGATCAGCCCCGGCACGATGAAGGCGCCGTAGCTGATGCCGTCAATCTCGGTGATGCGCGAGCCGATGGCCGAGCCGAAGACGACGAAATAAAGCGATGTCGAGATCACCGGCGAGACGATGCTCTGCAGCACGGTGCGGAACGCACGCGCCATCTCGACCCGGTAGATCGCCCATACTGCTCGCCAATTCATGGCTCTTGCCTCAACAGATTGACGAAGATCTCCTCGAGCGAGCTGTTTTGCGTGTCCATGTCGCGGAACTGGATGCCGGCCGTCTCGAGTTCGCGCAGCAGCGATGCGACGCCGGGGCGTTCGCTCTGGTTGTCATAGGTGTAGGTCAGCTGTGTGCCATCGCCCGACAGCTCCAAGGCGTAGTGCGAGAATGCATCGGGAATGGCGGTGAGCGGGTTGCGCAATTCCACGATCAGGCGCTTGCGGCCGAGCTTGCGCATCAGTTCGGCCTTGCCCTCGACCAGGATGATCTCGCCGCGGTTGATGACGCCGACACGGTCGGCCATCGCCTCGGCCTCTTCGATATAGTGCGTGGTGAGGATGATGGTGACGCCGTCGTCGCGCAACCGTCGCACCATCGCCAACATGTCCTGGCGCAGTTCGACGTCGACGCCGGCCGTGGGTTCGTCGAGGAACAGGATGCGCGGCTCATGCGACAGCGCCTTTGCAATCATCAGCCGCCGCTTCATGCCGCCCGACAGCGTGATCGCCTTGGCGTCCTTCTTGTCCCACAACGACAGGTCGCGCAGCACCTTTTCGACGAAGCCCGGATTGGGCGCCTTGCCAAACAGGCCGCGGCTGTAGGTGACGGTTGCCCAGACGCTCTCGAACGCGTCGATGGTCAGCTCCTGCGGCACCAGCCCGATCAGACTGCGCGCGGCGCGGTAGTCTCGGTTGATGTCGTGGCCGTCGACGGTCACCGTTCCCGACGAACGGTTGACGATGCCGCAGACGATCGAGATCAGCGTCGTCTTGCCGGCGCCGTTCGGCCCCAGCAGCGCGAAAATCTCGCCGCGTTCGATGTCGAGGTTGATTTCCTTCAGCGCCTTGAAGCCGGTGGCGTAGGTCTTGGTGACCCCGGAAATCGAAATGATGGAAGGCAAATTAGTGGAAGGCATGAGGCCGGAAACGACTGTTTGCAAGAGGCGAGGATTATTATTGCGCTGAATGTCGGTGCGCAGGCTCGGAAGTCAATGCCGCTGCTGACAATTGTGGACAAACGTTCCCTTTGCCGTTTCGTTTCAAGAGTGCTGCGGGGCACTGACGGATTGGTCCCGTCTGCTGCGACAACGCGCCCCGCGTGACGCCAAGCCGCTTTGACCGGACCGCATCCGCCGCCTATTCTGCGCCAACAACAGCAGCCGGAGCCCGCATGGACCCGCTCATCCTGTCGCGAATGCAGTTCGGGGCGAATATCTCGTTCCACATCCTGTTTCCGACCATCACGATTGCGCTTGGCTGGGTGCTGCTGTTCTTCAAGCTCCGCTACAACGCCACCAATGATTCCGCCTGGATGCGCGCCTATTTCACCTGGGTGAAGGTGTTCGCGCTGTCCTTCGCCATGGGCGTGGTCTCGGGCGTCACCATGAGCTTCCAGTTCGGCACCAACTGGCCGGGCTATATGGAAAGGGTCGGCAACATCGCCGGGCCGCTGCTTGCCTACGAGATCCTCACCGCCTTCTTCCTCGAAGCGGCCTTCCTCGGCATCATGCTGTTCGGCTTCCGCCGCGTCTCCAACCGCGTCCACACGCTGGCGACGGTGTTGGTCGCCGGCGGCACCACGCTGTCGGCCTTCTGGATCATTGCGCTGAACTCCTGGATGCAGACGCCGGCCGGCTTCGAGATGATCGACGGCAAGGCGCATCCCGTCGACTGGTGGGCGATCGTCTTCAACCCGTCCATGCCCTACCGTCTGACGCATATGCTGCTTGCCTCCGGCCTGACGGTGTCGTTCCTGATCGCCGGCCTCTCGGCGCTGCGCTATCTCACCGGCGACCGGTCGGAATCGATGTGGAAGGCGCTGCGCACCGGCGTCTTCACCGCCGCCATCCTGATCCCGATCCAGATCTTCGCCGGCGACCAGCACGGGCTGAATACGCTGGAGCACCAGCCGCAGAAGATCGCCGCCATGGAGGCGAACTGGAATACCGGCCCCAACGTGCCGCTGGTGCTGTTTGCGCTGCCCGACGAGGCGGCGAAGGAAAACAAATTCGAGATCGCCATTCCCGACGGCGCCAGCCTGGTGCTGCGCCATTCCACCAGCGGTATCGTGCCGGGGCTCAACGACTATCCCGGCCTGCATCCGCCGGTCTTCCCGGTGTTCTGGGGCTTCCGCATCATGGTCGGCACCGGCATTTTGATGCTCATCGTCTCGTGGTCGGCGACTTTCTTCCTCAAGCGCCGCCACAGCCTGCCGAGGCCGCTCGCCATGCTGATGGTGCCGATGGCGCTGTCGGGCTGGCTGGCGACACTGGCCGGCTGGTACACCACCGAAATCGGCCGTCAACCCTGGCTGGTGACTGGCGTGCTGAAAACCGCCGACGCTATCGGCCCGGTCGCCGGCAGCCATGTCGCGCTGACGCTCGCCATCTATCTCATCCTCTATGTGCTGCTGTTGATCGCCTATCTCGGCGTGCTGGTGCACCTGGCGCTGAAGGCCGCCAAGGACGGCGATACCTCGCCGCTGCCGGGCGTGATGAAGACGGCGATGTCGCAACCGGCCGCAGCGGAGTGAGGAATGGTCCGCGTAGCGGACGAAAAGCCAACGATTTGGCTTTTCGAATGACGAACGCCCGGAGCCATAGCGAAGGGCAGAACCGTTGATGAGAGGGATGACAGACCGATGAGCTTCGACTGGCCAACCGCGCTGCCCCTGATCTTCGCCGGCCTGATGGGCCTCGCCATCCTGATCTACGTCATTCTCGACGGTTTCGATCTCGGCATCGGCATCCTGTTCTCGGTCGCCGAAGATGCCGAGCAGGACACCATGATCGCGGCAATAGGCCCGTTCTGGGATGCCAACGAGACCTGGCTGGTGCTGGCCGTCGGCCTGCTCCTGGTCGCCTTTCCGCTGGCGCATGGCGTTATCCTCACCGCGCTCTACATTCCGGTCTTCGTGCTTTTGGTTGGCCTCATCCTGCGCGGCGTCGCCTTCGATTTCCGCGCCAAAGTGCCCGCCGGCAAGAAGCACCGCTGGAACCGCATTTTCTTCCTCGGTTCCGTCATCGCCTCGCTGGCGCAAGGCTATATGCTCGGCGTCTATGTGCTTGGCCTCGATGTCGGCTTTGGCGGCATCGCTTTCGGGGCGCTGGTGGCGCTCTGCCTGTCCGCGGCCTATGCAGCGATGGGCGCGGCCTGGGTCATCTACAAGACCGAGGGCGAATTGCAGAGGAAGGCGGTGGCCTGGCTGCGGACAGCCCTGGTGCTGACCGCGCTCGGCATGGCGGCGGTGTCGCTGGCGACCCCATTCGCCAGTCCGCGTATCTTCGCCAAATGGTTCGTCTGGCCCGAAATGCTCTATCTGTCGCCGCTGCCGATCCTGTCGGCGCTGCTGTTCCTGTGGCTGTGGCGGCAGACCTTCCATCTGCCCAAGCCCGACGATCGCCACGCGCTGCGGCCGTTCCTGACGCTCGCCGCCATTTTCGCGCTCGGCTTTGCCGGGCTTGCCTGGTCGTTCTATCCTTTCGTGGTGCCCGACAGGCTGACCATCTGGCAGGCGGCGTCGGCGACGGAAAGCCTGGCCATCATCCTCGCCGGCACGGTGGTCGTGCTGCCGGTGATCATCTTCTATTCGTTCTATGCGTATCGGGTGTTCGGCGGGAAGGCGACGGATCTGACGTATGATTGAGGGGAGCTGATCTCCCCCCTTGAGGGGGAGATGGCCGGCAGGCCAGAGGGGGTCGCCGCCCGTGGAGCGCTAACCTTCTTCTGCCGCAGGAGGTCGCGTCCGGTCGGACCGACCCCCTCTGTCGCCTCCGGCGACATCTCCCCCTCGAGGGGGGAGATTAGGTGCTCAGCTCTTCCCCGCCAGCACGAGCACCGGCTTCTCGCTGTACAACCCCGGGAACAGCGCCTTCAAATTCGCCACCTTGGGCAGGTCGTTGTAGACGATGTAGGGGTAGGTCGGGTTCAGCGTCAGAAAGTCCTGGTGATATTCCTCGGCCGGATAGAAGGTTTTGCCCGTCTCCAACGTGGTGACGATCGGCTTGGCAAACACCTTCGCCTGGTCGAGCTGGGCGATGTAGCTCTGTGCGATCTTCTGCTGCTCGCCATTCTCGGCAAAGATGGTCGAGCGGTACTGGGTGCCCGAGTCCGGCCCTTGATAGTTCCGCTGCGTCGGGTTGTGGGCGACCGAGAAATAGACCTGCAGCAGCTGGCCGTAGGTCACCTTGGACGGATCGTAGGTGATCTCGACCGATTCGGCGTGGCCGGTGCGGCCGCTGCCCACCGTTTCGTAGACGGCGTCATCCTTGGCGCCGCCGGTGTAGCCGGAGACGGCCTTGGTCACGCCCTTGACGTGCTGGAACACGCCCTGCACGCCCCAGAAGCAGCCGCCGGCGAAGATAGCCTTCTCGCTGCCGCTGGCGGCCTTCTCGTCCATTGCCGGCGGCGGGATCACCACCGCGTCCTCGGCCGAGCGCGCAGGGCTCTGCCAGAAGGCGGCCGCGGCGGCGGCGACGATGAGCGCGGCAAGCGCGCTCTTGAAGATCGGCGTTCTCGTCCTTGCAATGCCGGTCATGTCTGATCTCCTTGATGGTGGCGAAGACTATACGACAGAACGTCCCGCCAGGTTTCTCAAATTGCCGTGCGCCGGCCCGGCCACTGTGCGGCCGGGCCATGGGACCAAGCCTTATTGCGCGGGCGCCATGGCGTCCGCCGGCTTCATCGCATCCGTTGCGGGTTTCATGGCATCGGCCGGTTTCATGGCGTCGGTGGCGGGTTTCATCGCATTCGTCGCCATTGGGTCGGCTGGCTTGATGGCATCGGTCGCCGGCGCCATGGCATCGGTCGCGGGCTTCATCGCATCAGTTGCCATCGCCGGCTTCATGGCGTTGGTCGCTTCGTCCCCGCGGGCGCCGGAGGCGAAGGCGGTCATCGAAAGCGCAAAAGCGAGCGCGGTCAGGGTCTTGGTCATGATGGTATTTCCTCCTTGAAGAGGGCGCGCGGATGCGAGCCCGGTTATGCCGCGCTAGCGGCGTTGCGTAGAAAAAGAATCAGTCGGCGGCTGCAGCCAGGATCGGCCCACCACCCGGCGACTGCACCAGCACCGCGGTGCTCAGCCCGCCGCTTGCCGCCGGCAGCGGCAGTGTGGTGGCGTCGCCGCTCCAGCTGCCGAGTTTCTCCAGCGAGTGCACGACATTGGCATGCGGCAGCGTGCGCCCGGTATTCTCGCCGCGCGCCACCGGCACTTCGACGACGCCCTTGTTGTAGCGGACCAGCCAGACATCGGCCTTTCCGCCCGGAGCCTTGCCGGCGCCGATGCTGATCTTGCCGCCGTCGAGCGACAGCGTCGGCCCGTTCGTGTGACCGCTCGCGGAAATCAGCTGCTCGATCTCGCCGGGCGCTGCACCCACCGCATCGGCACCGCCATTGACCACGACCTGCGGCGTGAACGGGCCGGAGCGGCCGAGCGACGGCTCATAGCGCACCTGGCGCTGGGTAAATTCCTCGCGGCCGAAAATGTCCTTCCAGCCGAGATAGTCCCAGTAGGTGACGTTGAACGACAGCGCCAGAACGCCCGGCTCGTCCTTGACCTTGATCAGGTTGGCATTGGCCGGCGGGCAAGACGAACAGCCCTGGCTGGTGAACAATTCGACCACGGTGAGCGGCTGGGCGAAGGCGGTGCCGCCAAGCATCATCAGCGCGGCGCCTACGGCAGCCAGCATGCCGGCGCGTTTCGGGTTAAGTCCAGTCATCGGGGGTCTCCGTTGCGGCGGGTTCATCCCACACTTCGTCGCTGCCCGAGGCTTCGTTACATGGTTCACCGCTTCGTGATTGGGGGCGGACGCGTCGTTGCCTTCTCCCCTTGTGGGAGAAGGTGGATCGGCGCGAAGCGCCGAGACGGATGAGGGGTGTTCCAGCGGAGTGAGACGTTGGTTAATCTAACGTCATGCCACATCAGCCCGTCGCTCCTGCCAAACGAAACTTTGCCCGTTCGCTCCGACGTGAAATGACGGAGGCGGAAGACAAACTGTGGCACGAACTACGTGACCGCAGGCTCGATCGGATCAAATTTCGGCGCCAAGTTCCTGTTGGAAAATACGTCGCCGATTTCGCTTGTCTTGAATCACTCCTCATCATCGAGATCGATGGGAGTCAGCATGCGGACTCAGAGTCAGACCAGGCCCGTAGAACGGAACTGGAGGCGAGAGGCTTTCGTGTGTTGCGCTTTTGGAACGACGATGTCCTGAAAGACATGGACAGCGTCTGCACCACGATAATCGCTTATGTAAGGGATGTCAGTTTGCAGCCATGGCGGTGAAAGAACGTCGGCGTCAAGCTGGAACACCCCTCATCCGTCTCGGCGCTGCGCGCCGATCCACCTTCTCCCACAAGGGGAGAAGGCAAGGGCACCGCCACCCCGCTTGCCCCTGCAACCCGCCCCTGCTAAAGCGCGCGCCATGAGCACGCCTCTCGACCACATCCGCAATTTCTCCATCGTCGCCCATATCGACCATGGCAAATCCACGCTTGCCGACCGGCTGATCCAGTCCACCGGCGGGCTGGAGCTGCGCGACATGAAGGAGCAGGTGCTGGACTCGATGGACATCGAGCGCGAGCGCGGCATCACCATCAAGGCGCAGACGGTGCGGCTGAAATACCGCGCCAACAATGGCGAGGACTATATCCTCAACCTGATCGACACGCCCGGCCATGTCGACTTCGCCTATGAAGTGTCGCGCTCGCTGGCCGCCTGCGAGGGTTCGCTGCTGGTCGTCGACGCCTCACAGGGAGTCGAGGCGCAGACGCTGGCCAATGTCTACCAGGCCATCGACAACAACCACGAGATCGTCGTGGTGCTGAACAAGGTCGACCTGCCGGCCGCCGAGCCCGAGCGCATCCGCGAGCAGGTCGAGGAGGTCATCGGCATCGATGCCTCCAACGCCGTGCTGATCTCGGCCAAGACCGGTGTCGGCATTCCCGATGTGCTCGAAGCCATCGTCCACCAATTGCCGCCGCCGCGCGAGGGCGATGCGTCAGCACCGCTGAAGGCCATGCTGGTCGACAGCTGGTACGACGCCTATCTCGGCGTCATCGTTCTGGTGCGCATCATCGACGGCGTGCTGAAAAAGGGTGCGACCATCCGCATGATGGGTACCGGCGCAAAACATCTGGTCGAGCGCACCGGCGTGTTCACGCCCGCCCGCATCAATGTCGACGAGCTCGGCCCCGGCGAGTTCGGCTTCTTCACCGGCTCGATCAAGGAAGTGGCCGACACTCGCGTCGGCGACACCATCACCGAGGATAAGCGCCAGACCGCGCACGCTTTGCCCGGCTTCAAGCCGGCGCAGCCGGTGGTGTTTTGCGGCCTGTTCCCGGTCGACGCCGCCGATTTCGAGGATCTGCGCGCCGCCGTCGGCAAATTGCGCCTCAACGACGCGTCCTTCTCCTATGAGATGGAAACCAGCGCAGCACTCGGCTTCGGCTATCGCTGCGGCTTCCTCGGCCTTTTGCATCTCGAAATCATCCAGGAGCGGCTGGAGCGCGAGTTCAACCTCGACCTGATCGCCACCGCGCCGAGCGTCGTCTACCGGCTGCTGCTCAATGACGGCTCGGTCAAGGAACTGCACAACCCCGCCGACATGCCCGACGTGGTGAAAATCTCGGCCATCGAGGAGCCGTGGATCCGCGCCACCATCCTGACCCCCGACGACTATCTCGGCGGCATCCTGAAGCTTTGCCAGGACCGGCGCGGCATCCAGGCCGACCTGTCCTATGTCGGCAAGCGCGCCATGCTGATCTACGATCTACCGCTCAACGAAGTCGTCTTCGACTTCTATGATCGCCTAAAATCGATCTCCAAGGGCTACGCCTCGTTCGACTATCACCTGACCGACTACAAGGAAGGCGATCTGGTGAAGATGTCGATCCTGGTCAATGAAGAGCCGGTCGACGCGCTGTCCATGCTGGTTCACCGCACGGCGGCGGAAAAGCGCGGCCGGCAGATGTGCGAGAAGCTGAAGGAGCTGATCCCGAACCATCTGTTCAAGATCCCTATCCAGGCCGCCATCGGCGGCAAGGTCATCGCCCGCGAAACCATCTCGGCGCTACGCAAGGACGTCACCGCCAAGTGCTACGGCGGCGACGTGTCCCGCAAGCGTAAGCTGCTGGACAAGCAAAAAGAGGGCAAGAAGCGGATGCGGCAATTTGGGAAGGTGGATATCCCGCAGGAGGCGTTTATCCAGGCCTTGAAGATGGGCGATTAAGAGTCAAACCCAATACGAACCAAAATCTCTGTAACCGCTGCACGAGACGCCTTGAGGCCGCCTATGGTGCTGTGTCTCGTGAGTTCGACTATTTCGCCGAAACCTTCATAAAGTTCCAATAGACTTTGATGGTTCGCATTGCTTACAATCAGCGTTACACCTCTGGCCTTAGCTCGTTCGACCGATTTGGCTAACCGCTCTTGGTCAGACCAAGAGAACAATTTTTCGTTATATTTGTTAAATCCGTTGTTGTTGTGCTTTACGGTATAAGGCGGATCTAGATAAACAAAATCTCCACTGGCTGACATGTCAACTATCGCTTCGAAATCATCGGATATGAGATCGGCCTTCGCCATGGCCGAGGACACCTCGGCAAAGTCATCGGTATCTAGCAAAATTTCCGATTTTGATCCCTTTGGTACATTGAATTCGCCTCGCCTATTCACGCGGTAAAGCCCGTTGTAACAAGCGCGATTCATATACAAAAACCACGCCGCACGCTCGAACCGTTCCATTGGAGGAGCGCTGCGCTGCCGATAATAGTGAGCCTCGCTGTGAAGTTCACTGTGCCATCGTAGCTTCTCAGAAACAGACGACCAGTCATCTCTGATCGCCTTATACATCTCGACCAGTTCCGCGTTTGCGTCTGACAGGACCGCGCTCTCTGGCCTCAGCGCAAGAAAGATCGAAGCGCCGCCCAAGAAGGGTTCGAAATAGCGGTTGAATTGCTTGGGGAAAAGAGCCTGGTGGCGGTTAGCCAACCACCTTTTCCCCCCGGCCCATTTGAGCGGAGAAATAATTGAACCAGGTGTACGAAAAAGCATTACGCGAGCCTCTTTCTCAACTCGCTTTGGATGAATTCAAGCAGTGCGACGTCGTCGTCGGAGTATGAACGTCCGTAAGGATGTGCCCAAATTTTCCGGACTTCGTTAAAATCTTCGAGCCACTTGAGATACTTTGCCAAGCCCTTCGATTGTTCGGGCAGCGGAAAGCTGAGGGCCTCCTTGAACAGAGGCCAGTTCTCGGGTGTTTCCACTATTTTCTTCAACTCAATCAGATCTAGATATGTTTCTAGAGGCTTCGGTCCCGCTGGATCGTCCAAGCTTTTTTCGTATGCCTTCTTTTTTATTTCTTTGTTCCGCACCGCTACGTTGAAGAAGTCATCCCCATGCTCGTCTCGTAACCGTCTAACAACAAAGCCATGGACTTCGTCTGTGATCCAAGAAACCAGGCGATTACATTCCTCACGAGTATCCTTGTTCGTACCGGCCAGAAATTCTTTGAGGCCGTCCGGGTCGAAATTGGAGTTGGCTTGAGCCACCAATTCGGCAGCCCGGTAAAAATATCGCGCCGGTCCACCAGATCCAAACGGAACGTAGAACCGATCCTTAAAGGCTTCGTCGGTACCGTTCGATATGAAGTCGAAGAGCGAATTACAGAATCCGATGATTTTTTCGACAATAACCTCTGGGTCGCTCTCATGGGGGTCCAGTTTCGAGTATTGGGTCAGGTGTCTCACAACTTCGCCACATAGTCTTAAGTGAGCCTGGATGGCGGGGTTGTAGCAGAGAAGCTGTGGAGGTCCGGCTTCCCACCGAGCGACATTGGCCGCGCGGACCGCCGAAAAATACGCGCTGAGAAATTGCGACGTATTTTCTAATGTTGATTTTTTAGTTCCGCCGGTCAGGGCGCCAGGCAGGTATGAGCCATCTCGGCTAGAGCGCCGTCCAAGTAGACCACTTTTTAGAAGGGCCAGTTTGATCTGAGGCAGCGCTAGAACCTGGTTCTTGGTAGCAGGAACGCCAGGCGGGGCGAAGCGATCTTCAAACGGGCCAGCAATCTCATGTCGAAGTTGGTCTAGCGAGCGAGCTGCGATGCCTCTCGCTGATTCTTCCGGGTCGTCTGAGTCCCATTTCAGTTCCCCATCCAGTTCGTCCAAAAGCCGCGGCTGCACCTGCTTTTGTTCCTTATTGATAGTTGTGAAAAGGATGGCCTCTTCGGTGGCTGGAAGCTTCTCAAAGCTACAACGGGTATGATCGGATCGATGCCCTCCTCCATCAAAGAGGCGCCATACAGGCGATGTTGTCCGTCAATCACCCAACAGGTCTTGTACGATTCCGGCAGGTAAAGTTTGCCAAAGCGCACGTCTGACTCGTCATCGCGACTTCCTTGGTCGAATCTGACCGGGATGTGAAAGCTCACAATAATCGAGTTAGCAAAATATCCGCCTTTGGAGAGAAAGCTCGCAATGGCTTTGATACGCTTAGAGTCGATCAGCCGCTGATATGATGGAGCTCCAGAAGGATCGCGAAGGTCTCGGTGATTCACGAATGCGCGCCGGAGCAGTTCCTTGGCTGGTACTGTAAACGCGTAAGCTGTTCGGCCCCCGAGCTTAAATCGGGACGCGGAAACATACCTGTTGGCTAATGCAGGAATTTTCTGGCCGCTTAGAAACTCCGCGACAAATTGGTGCTTTGCGGCGCGGCCAAGTGTCTTTGCAATTTCCTGAAAATATCGCAACTCCTGCTCCCGCAGAACATGCACTTGTTTTTCCTTCGCTTTCGCCAAATCTCCTTCCAACCAACGAACTTGAGACGTCACGACGCACCAGATTATTTTTCGACCGGAGCCGTCACCCAGAAACTTCCTGAGGGTGTTGGCTATTGCACGCTTGTGCGTGTCGAGATCTGCCACCAAACTGAAAGCGCTCTTCCGCCGAAGGCTTTCGGCTGTTTGGCAATCCGCAACAACGATCGTATCCTCATCGATTCCAAGGACGCTTATTTTCTTCGCAATGCGATCGCCATCGGCGTCTATGGGAACGACGAATTCATGCCCGACGTTGAGTTGCTCAAAACCAAGCAGGTAGAGAACGGACCAAAATCTGTTCTCCAACATTTCCACATTTGACTTTGGCCGTCTTAGACGTATGCCTGTTTTGAGCGCCTTGTCGAATTCCCACCCTTTGGCTTTAAAATCGTCGACGGAAGGTGCGGGCACCTTTTCGTAGTCGAAGGCTTGCCGGCGGTTCTTATATTCTGAAATGCGCTCAGAGCGCGTCGCGGCAAAGCTCGCGTTGCTCAACTTTTCGGATTGATTCGTCCCCATACCGGCACTTTCAAGATATTTCTGCCGATTTCAACTGAGAGGCCGTCCCGAATCCGGGATCAAGGACTTTTTTCTCTGGCACGATCATTATTTCTGTCTGTCCACCACTTGCGCTATCAAATGGAGTTTGAATGTTTGCAAGGGGCTCTGCGAAAGAGCCCACGCCTTCAACAACCCTCTACCTTAGCGTATCCTTCTCTCCGGCTTTGGGAGAACCCGCATGCGCACCACGTCAGACACCATCGCCGCAATCGGCCTGGCCATCGGTGGCGCCTTCGGCCTGGCCGGCACCTTCGTCACCAGCGCTCCGCTGCGTGAAACACTCTGGGCGATCGACGGCGTGGCGCTTGTGATGGCAACCGCGCTGCTGACCATGAAATACCAGCGGCTGGGCAATGACTGCATAGCCGCGGGCTTCCTCACCTTCCTCGCCGGCGAAAGCCTGCTTTTGGCCGGCAATGCGGCGGGGCTGGAGGCCAGCGTGCCCTCCTATGTCGGCGGCATTTCGCTGTGGGCGGCGGCACTCGTTCTGATCGCCGCGGCGAATACCTTTGCGCTCTGGATGCGGCTCGCCGGCGCGCCATCCTGTTTGTCGTGACGGTGGGCATGGTGGGGCGCGCCCTTGCTGCCCACCTCGGCGCCGCTGCCCGCCGCCGGCTATCCGTTCCTGGTGCTGACGTTTGCCGGCTGGATCTGGACGTTGCTGAAGTCGCCGAGGTGATTGACGCGATCCGGCGGCTGGCTCCGCATGTGAAGGTGGGGCGCTGACTTTTCCTTCCCCCCTTGTGGGGGAAGGTGGATCGGCGCGATAGCGCCGAGCCGGATGAGGGGTGTTCCAGCGGAGTGAGACGCTTGCGTTCCCTGGAACACCCCTCATCCGGCCTCGCTTCGCGAGGCCACCTTCTCCCACAGGGGGAGAAGGGAAGATGGCGCTTCTTCCCCGACCATGCGAGCGTGCGTCTCCGATTCGGAAACCCGCCGCCATGCTCCGCCTCACCCTTGCCGTCCTCCTCATCGCCACCCCGGCGCATGCCGCCGACATGGCGTTCTTCGTCAAGAACCTGCGCAGCCAGGCGGTGGCGGTGGAGCTGTTCAGCCGTGACCGCAAGATGTCGTGGCCGGGGGGCGACCAGGTGTTTCTGATCGAGCCCAACTCGCAGAAATCGGTGCCGATCTCGTGCTCTCAGGGCGAAAACATCTGCTACGGCGCCTGGGTGAATGGCAACGATGCGATTTCGGCGGGGGTCGGGCCGGACAATGACCAGCCGTGCGATACGTGCTGTTTCATCTGCGTGGAGAAGACGACCGAGACGATCGATCTGGTTGAGTAGTGGGGGTGCCGAAGCTGCTAATCTCCCCCCTCGTGGGGGAGATGTCCGGCAGGACAGAGGGGGGCGCGAAGGATCGCCAGCGTATGGATCAGCAAGCCTAAAATTGAAATGACGCGGCTGCAGGAATGAGAGGTCGGCGGGACAGCGCCCCCCTCTTGCCAGGCATCTCCCCCACGAGGGGGGAGATCAGCAGTTCCGCCACCTTCACCAATCCCCCCAAAATCAGTCACGCCCCGCCCTTCAATCTCCGCCGCCATCGTGCGATGCTGATTCCCTCGGCCGGGGGGCCGATTTGCCTCGGGGGAACACCATGTCTTTCACTTGTCTGCGCCGCGTCGTCGTCGCGCTGTCACTTGCCGCGCTGTTTGCGCCGGCCGCGCACGCCGCCGACATCACCTTCGCCGTCAAGAACAGCCATCCCAACGCCATGCGCCTCGAGCTCTACAGCCAGGACCGCGACTATGTCTGGCCGGGCAACGACAAGGATTTTTATCTCGACGATGGCGAGACCAAGCAGATCCCGGTCTCGTGCGACGAAGGCGAGTCCATCTGCTACGGCGCCTGGGTCGACGGCGACGAGGGAACCTATTGGGGCGTCGGCCCCAACAACAAGGAAAGATGCGAGGATTGCTGCTACACCTGCAATGGCGGCGAGACGGAGGAAATTGAACTGACGCCGTAGGAAGTACAGCCAATCTCCCCCCAAGTGGGGGAGATGTCCGGCAGGACAGAGGGGGGCGCCATAGAGCGCAAGCCTCGGCAACCACCCAGCATCGTAATGCCGCACACGCCTCTATCGCCTCGACATCGCGCAAACGCCAGATCGATGCGCAAAGTCCTGACGCCAGCCGAACTCAAGCTCTGGAACGAACTTCGTGCCCACCGGCTGATGGGGCTTGGCTTCCGGCGACAATTTCCGATTGCCGGCTACATCGTCGATTTCGCTTGCCCGGAGAAGAAGCTGGTCATCGAAGTCGATGGCTCCCAGCATGCGGACGCCGGCGCGGCTGCCGGGGATGAAACGCGGACATCGCACCTCGGACAAGATGGCTGGACCGTCCTTCGGTTCTGGAATGACGACGTCATCCGCGACGTCGACAATGTCTGCCAGCATATTGTGATTGCGGCTGGGCTTGGAGGCGCATCCTGAACCGTGCCGGTGCTGGGCTTTGGGCAGGGAAAGGTCGGCGGGACAGCGCCCCCCTCTGGTCTGCCGGCCATCTCCCCCACGAGGGGGGAGATCGGGTTTCCCCGCGGCTTTCGCCAATTATCCCAGCAACGCCCTCTGCCGCTTCGGCCCGCCCGCCTTGCGCCAGGAATTGAACCGGTGCGTCGCGGCGGCAAACGAGATCTTCATCTGCTGGGCGACCGAATAGCGCGACCTGCCTTCGTCGAACAGGCGGTAGCAGCATTCGACGCCCTCCTCGGTCAGCTTGCCGTCTGGCGCCTTGTTGTGCGGATTGGCGGGATCGAATTTTTCGACCTGCTGTTCGACCAGGCCTTTCAGCCGTTGCAAATCGGCCTCGATGCTGGCGATCAGATCGAGGACGGGTTTCGGATCGAAGTGGTCGTGCGGCTTTGCCGTCATCTTGCTCATGCCTTTTCGCTTGCGTGTCGCGACAATATAGGTGAACATTTGCCGATAATGAAGGGCGCGTTGCAATCCGGCGCTTCAACATTTCTTGACTGGTGATTGACCGCAGAGACTGCAGCGCCTAGTTTAGAATTGTTCTAAACTGGGGTGAATTTCTCATGCTTTCCCGTGTCTTCGGTTTCGGCCGCCGTCCTTTCGAAACGCTGTCGGAACAGGAGATCCTGGCGCTGGCAATTTCCTCCGAAGAGGATGACGGGCGCATCTACCGCGCCTATGCCGACGGGCTGGCGGACAGTTTTCCGCAATCGGCGAAAGTGTTCGAGGCGATGGCGGAGGAGGAGGACGGCCATCGTGATTCCCTGATCGAGCTTTACCGCAAGCGTTTCGGCGAGCGCATTCCGCTGCTGCGCCGCGAGCACGTGAAAGGCTATTACGAGCGCAAGCCCGACTGGCTGGTGCGGCCGCTCGGCATCGAGCATGTGCGGCGCCAAGCCGAAGAGATGGAGCGGCAGGCCTATCGCTTCTATGTTGAAGCGGCCAAGCGCACCGGCGATGCTTCGACGCGGAAACTGCTCGGCGACCTGGCCGCGGCCGAGCAAAGCCATGAGAATTCGGCGCATCGGCTGGAGCAGAAACTTGTGCCGGGCGAGGTCAAGGACGAGGAAGCCAGCGCCGAGCAGCGCCAGTTCATCCTGACCTATGTCCAGCCGGGACTGGCCGGGCTGATGGATGGCTCGGTGTCGACACTGGCGCCGATCTTTGCCGCAGCGTTTGCCACGCACGACACCTGGCAGACGCTGCTGGTCGGCCTCGCCGCCTCGATCGGCGCCGGCATCTCGATGGGCTTTACGGAAGTCGCTTCCGACGACGGCAAGCTGTCGGGGCGTGGCTCGCCGATCAAGCGCGGACTGACCGTCGGCATCATGACGACGCTGGGTGGTCTCGGCCACGCGCTGCCTTACATCATCCCGCATTTCTGGACGGCGACGGCGGTGGCGGCCGTCGTGGTGTTCTTCGAATTGTGGGCGATCGCCTTCGTGCAGAACCGCTACATGCAGACGCCCTTCCTGCGCGCAGCGTTTCAGGTGGTGCTGGGCGGGGCGCTGGTGTTTGCGGCCGGGGTGCTGATCGGGAATGCGTGAGCGCCAAGCGCCCCCTCACCCAGCCTCCGCTTCGCTCGGCTGACCTCTCCCCGAGGGGAGAGGAGATTTTCGACGCCTGCGCCAGTCTCTTCTCGCCAGCGGGGAGAAGGTGGCCGCGAAGCGGCCGGATGAGGAGGCCTGGCGCGACGCCGATACCTAGTCACCCATTCACCGCCCTGCTGTCCGCCGGCGCTTCATCCCGCTCCGTCAGCCCATAGTCCCGCAGCACATGCGCAATGCGCAGCCGGTAGCCGGCAAAGAATCCGCCACGGCCGGCCTTTTGCGCCTGCCGGTGCTCTTCCGTGTTGCGCCATGCATCGACCGCTTCTTCGTCGCGCCAGAAGGACAGCGACAGGACGCGGTTCGGGTCGACCAAGCTCTGAAACCGCTCGATCGAGATGAAACCGTCTATGCCGTCGAGCAGCGGCCTGAGTTCCGCGGCGATGCCGAGATACGCATCGCGCTTTCCCTCAGCCGGTTGCACCTCGAAGATGACAGCGATCATATCTCCTCCTTGGTCTGGAACAGCTGCCGCGGTCCATGCGGCCCCGACACCAGCTTCAGGAAGATGCGGTCCTCTTTCAAGATGAACTTTTCGCGGCGGGCGAATTCGTAATTGGCCTTGCCCGCCGGATCTGCGGCGAGACGGGCGCGATATGCTTCGTAGGCGGCGAGGCTGTCGATGTTGTAGGCGGCGTAGGCGGTGGTGGCCGAGCCCTCATGCGGGGCGTAGTAGCCGATCAGATCGGCGCCGCAGCGCGGGATCGCCTGGCCCCAGGCCTTGGCATATTGCTCGAAGGCCGGCTTGCCGAACGGGTCGATCTCATAGCGGATGAAGCAAGTGATGGTCATCGTGATCTCCTTGGGTTTCGCGTGGATAGTTCGAGCGGCGTCGAAACGTTGTGCCGCAGGGTCTGCTAAGCAAAAGCGCTGGCTGTCAGGCCTGCCAGAAGGATTTTGCGCATTCGCGGCGCACATCCTCACGGGTCAGGCCGAGATCGCGCAGCAGATGGTCGTCGATCTCCGCGAGGCCGAGCCGCTGCAGGTGGCGGTCGTACCAGCGGGCGAGCAGCCGCCGTTGCAGCCAGGTGACGAATGGAAAAGGCCGGCGGCTGGCGAGTGGGGCGGAAGCGGTTGGCATCGGCGTTCTCCTTGATCCCGCCCGACAATAATGCTTATCTGACGAGAATGCTTCGATGGAGACCTAACTATGCGTGAAGGACCCGACATTGCCCGCATCGCCAGCCTGGTCGGCGATCCGGCGCGGGCAAACATGCTGAATGCGCTGATGGGCGGCACGGCTTTGACGGCCAGCGAACTGGCGCTGGAGGCCGGCGTGTCGCTGCCCACCGCGTCCTCGCATCTGTCGAAACTGATGGAGGGCGGGCTTTTAACTTTGGCCAGCCAGGGACGGCATCGCTATTACGGCCTCGCAGGGCCGCAGGTGGCCGGCATGATCGAGGCGATCACCGGGGTGGCCGAAGCGGTCGGCCCCAAGCGGGTGCGGCCCGGCCCGCGCGACGGCGCCATGCGCGTCGCCCGTGTCTGCTACGACCACCTCGCCGGCGAACATGCGGTGGCGATGCTCGACCGCCTCGTCGCGCGCGGCATCCTGTTGCGCGACGACAATGAGATGAGGCTGGGGCCAGCAGCAGCCTCGCATTTTTCGGCCATCGGCATCGACGTCGGCGCCAAGCCGCGCCGGCCGGTCTGCCGCGCCTGCCTCGACTGGAGCGTGCGCCGCTCGCACCTTGCGGGAACGCTGGGCGCGGCTATTCTGGACAAGATCCTGGCGGAGAAATGGGCAAGGCGGGAGAAGGACAGCCGCGCGGTGGTGTTTTCACCGCCGGGGAAGCAGGCGTTCGAGCGGGTGTTTTTGGCGTAGAGGTTCGGCAGCGCTAATTGGGCGACGCTGGCGGGACAGCACCCCCCCTCTGGCCTGCCGGCCATCTCCCCCTCAAGGGGGGAGATTACGCGCTCAACAGCTTTCGCCAATCTCGAACATCGTAAAGGTGAGCTGCGCCTCGAAGCTGCCAATCTCCCCCCTTGAGGACAGAGGGGGGTGTGACGGAACGCTTGCGTAGCAGGTGAGGCGCGCGACGCTCACCCCCGCTTCAGCACCTTCGCCTGCTCGAAGAAATCCGCCCACGGATCGGCCTTCTCCAATTCCTTCAGCGTCGTCTTGTCGCCGATCGGGAACGAATTCGGCGCTAGCCCCTTCTCAACCTCCGCCCACGTCACCGGTACCGAGACCGTCGCGCCCTTCTTGGCGCGGGAAGAGTAGGGCGCGACGGTGGTCGAGCCCCTGCCGTTGCGCAGATAGTCGACGAAGATTTTTCCGGTGCGCGCCTTTTTCGACAGCGTCGCCGTGTAGCGGTCGGGCGCGGCCTGCTCCAGCGCCTTGGCGAAATCATGCGAGAAGGTTTTGACCGCCTCCCAATCCGCCGACGGCTTCAGCGGCACCAGCACGTGATAGCCCTTGCCGCCTGACGGCTTGACGAAATTCGGCAGCGACAGATCGTCGAGCTTGCCTCTGATGTCGAGCGCGGCCTCGCGCACCGCCTTGACGTCGACGCCTTCGTCGGGATCGAGATCGAAGATGATCTGATCCGGCTTTTCCAGCTCATCGATCTTGCAGCCCCAGATGTGGACCTCGACCACGCCGTACTGGACCAGAGCGGCAAGGCCGTCGAAATCGCGGATGAACAGGATTTCCTCGCCATCGGTCGGGTCCTTCATGCGGGCAATCTTGTCGCTCATGCCGGCCGAAGCATGTTTCTGGAAGAAGCGCGGACCGCCGATGCCGTCCGGCGCCCTGACCAGGCTGAGCGGCCGGTTGACGATGAACTGCTCCATGCGCGGCCAGACCAGCGCGTAGTGTTCGAGCAAGTCCTGCTTGGATATTTTTTCCTCGGGCCACAGCAGCTTGTCGGGATGGGATAGTTTTACGCTGGTCGTGATCGTCGCGGGCGCCTTAGCCCCGGCGGCCTTGCCGGCGCCGCCTGCCGCCGGCTTTGCCTTGTTTGCCGCCTTCGATGGCTTTTCCTGCACGACTTCCTCCGCCGGCTTGTCCTCGCGCAGTCCCTGGAACGACGCGTGGCGTATTATACGGTCCGAGGTCCAGCTGCGGAACTCCACTTCGCCGACAAGTTCGGGCCTGACCCAGACCAAACCCTTGCCCTTTGGCACCGCGGCGGCAAACGGCGAGGCGTCTGCCTTCAGCGCATCGAGTTTTTTCTTCAAATCGGTGGCGCTCCTGGCTGTGAAGCCCGTGCCGACGCGGCCGGCATAGTGGAGCTTGCCGCCCTCGTGGTAGCCGACCAGCAGCGAACGCAGGCCGCGGCCGGTCTTGTCCGAGGGCAGATACCCGCCGATGACGAATTCCTGGCGGGCCGTGCATTTCGACTTCACCCAGCTTGGGCCACGGCCGCTGCGGTAGGGCGCATCGGCGCGCTTGGAGACGATGCCTTCAAGGCCCATGCGGCAGGCGTGCTGCAGCATGATCTTGCCGGGCTCGGCGAAATGGTCGCTGAAGCGGACGGGGGCATTTTCGGCCGTCTCGCCGAGCAGCTCCTGCAGCGCCTGCTTGCGCTCGACCAGCGGCTCGCGGCGCAAATCCTTGCCGTCAAGCCGCATAAGGTCGAACACATAGTAGGTGAAGCGGTCGGTTCGATTGGCGGAGAGATCCTGCTGAAGCAGCGAGAAAGACGAAACGCCGCTGTCGGCGAGCACGACGATCTCGCCGTCGATGATGGCGTCGCTGCATTTCAGCTGGGCCAGTTCCGCGACGATCTCAGGGCCGAATTTCTCCGTCCAGTCGAGGCCGGTGCGGGTCAGCAGCCGCACCTCCGTGCCGGCGATCTGCGCCTGCATGCGGTAGCCGTCGAATTTGACCTCATGCAGCCAGTCCTCGCCGGGCGGCGCCTCGCGCTCCAGCGTCGCCAGTTGCGGCTCGACGAAGTCGAGGCGCTTGCCGGCTTTCGCCTTGCTGGATGCCGCAGGCTTGTTGGAGTGCCAGACCTTCGGCTTCTTGCCGTCGGCGGTCTTGCCTTCCGCGACCTCTTCGATGGTCAGGCCGGACTTCACCGATTTCGGTGCGTCCTTCAGGATATCCTCGCCGGGGCGGGCGGCGGCATCGTCGGATTTGATCAGCAGCCAGTTGTCGCGCTTTTCGCCAGGGCGGGGTCTTAACCTGACCAGATGCCACCGCCCATTCAGCTTCTGGCCGTTGAGTTCGAAGTCGATATGGCCCTTCTTCATCGCCTTGGCGGGGTCGATCTCTGGCGTCCATGTGCCTTCGTCCCAGACGATGACGGTGCCGCCGCCATACTCGCCCTTGGGAATGGTGCCCTCGAAGCCGGCATAGTCGATCGGGTGGTCCTCGACATGCACGGCCAGCCGCTTTTCGTGCGGGTCGAGGCTCGGGCCTCGCGTCACCGCCCAGCTCCACAACACGCCCTCATGCTCGAGGCGGAAATCATAGTGCAGCCTGGTCGCGTCGTGCTTCTGGACGACGAAGATGCCGCCGGGCTGCTTGCCGCGCGCGACCTTGCCCGCCGGCTCGGCCGTCTTCTTGAAATCGCGTTTGGACTGATATTGTTCGAGGCTGGCCACGGCGCCGACCCTCAAGCCGACTTGCGCTTGGGCGCAGAAGCTTTCGCCTTGCCGCTTTTTGCCGCCTGCTTGGCCTTCTTCGCCGGGCCTTCCGCCTGGCCGCCATCGGACAGGCTCTTCTTCAGCGCGTCGAACAGATTGACGACATTGGACGGCTTGGGCGCGGCCTGCGCTTTCGGCGCCTTCTTGCCGGCCTTCTTGGCGCGGATCAGTTCGAGCAGCGCGTCCTCATACTTGTCCTCGAATGTCGACGGATCGAACTTCCCCTTCTTCTTGTCGATGATGCGTTCGGCCATATCGGTCATCTCCTGGTCGGTCTTCACCGCCTTGATGTCGCCGAAGATGCTCTCCGGCTCCCGCACCGTGTTGCCGTAGCGCAAGGTGGTCAGCACCATGCCTTTGCCGCGCGGCTCGATCACCACGGGCCGCTCGCGGCTATAGAGCACGACGCGCGCCAGCCCGGCCATCTTCTTGTCCGCCATGGCATCGCGAATGACGGCAAAGGCCTCCTCCGACACCTTGTCGGCGGGCGTGACATAATAGGGCGTGTCGAGATAGATCTGCTCTATCGAGGCTTTGTCGACGAAGCCGTCCAGCGCCATCGTGTGCGAGGACTCGATCTGCACCGCTTCGATCTCTTCGTCCTCGACATAGACGAACTCACCGGGGCTCACCTCATAGCCCCTGATCTCGTCGCCATCGCCCAGCGGCTTGCCGGTTTCAGAATCGACATAGATGCGCTTGACCGTGTTGCCGGTCTTGCGGTTGAGCACCCGGAACGAAACTTTTTCGGCGTGGGTGACGACGTTGGTCAGTTCGACAGCGCAGGTGACCAGCGACAGTTTCAGATAGCCCTTCCAGGCGGGGCGAGGTGCCATGGCGAACTCCTGCGCGATGCGGTTCAAGCGAGAACGGGCAAGGCCCGTTCCGGTTCCGGGCGCGCAACCAGGGGCATTTCGGCAGCGAGCATGGAAATTTCGAGAGGCTCGCCAAATCTGAAACAGAACCGCGCTCAAGCGACATCCATACGAAACATATGTGATGCAAAAGTCACAATGCCGGAAATGGCGACGAACCACACCGAAAGACCCCCAAACAGCCGCATTCCGGCCACGAAGCATGGGGTTTTCGACCAAAGATTAACATCGTGTTCACCGACTATTCACGCCTCGACGCTATGATCCCCGCAATCGGACGGGACATCCGAAAATCGGGACAGGGACTTGAGTAAAATGAAATTCTGGGGCCACATCGCCGGCTATGCCGCCGCCATCCGTGAGTTCATCGCGCCGACCTATCGGCCGGAGCGCTACTACATGCGCGGCCCGGGTCCGGCCTGCGCCCGTCGCGGCAGCTCGCTCGGCGCGCATTGATCATGACATTCGAAACGCGTCACGACAGCCGGATCTGCAGACCGGAGGCCGATCCCCGCGCAACCACCTATCGCGCCGAGCGCCCCGCGCTGGCCGCGAGAAGCCGTGCGACAACGCCGCGGCTTTGATCCCGCTGCCGGCGGGCTTAGTGTCTGAAGACACAAGCTGCCGGACGTCCCGTGACTTCTTCTCCTGAACCCTTCGATGCCAGCCAGCCATTGATCGTTTTCGACGGCGTCTGCGTGCTGTGCTCGGGCTTCGTACGCACGGTGGTCGGGCTCGACCGCAAAAACCGCTTCCGCTTCGCCACGGCGCAGTCGCCCTTCGGCGAGGCGCTGTTCCAGAGATACGGGCTGCGCACCGACAGCTACGAGACCAATCTGGTCCTTGTCGGCGGCGCTCCCTTCATGCGGCTGGACAGTTTCATCGCGGTGATGGCCGAACTCGGCTGGCCGTGGCGGGCGGCGAAGGCCCTGCTGCTCATCCCGCGCCCCTTGCGTGACTGGCTCTACGAACGCATCGCCAAAAACCGCTACGCCATGTTCGGCCGCAAGGACAGTTGCGAGATCCTGTCCGCCGCGATACGTGCGCGCATGATCGGCTAATCGCATGTCACCCAAAAGTGACCTCGGTCTGGGAAAACGACATACGCAAAAAGAGCGGCGAGATGAGGCTTCTGGTCGTTGGCGGCTATGGCATTTTCGGCGGCCGCATCGTGCAATTGCTGGAGAGCGAGCCACGCCTGATCCTGCTCGTCGCCGGGCGCTCACTGGCCAAAGCCGAGGCCTGGTGCAAAACCCGCACCGGCGCGGCGCCGCCGCTCGTGCCGACGCGCTTCGATCGCAACGGCGACGTCGCGCAAGGCCGGCCTGTTCGTTCGCGCCTCAGTCCGGCAGCGCCGCGACGGCGACGATCTCGATGACGATGTCTGCCTGGGCAAGCGCTGCGACGCCGATTACCTCCGAAGGCGGCGGATTGTTGTCGCTGCAATGCTTCGGACAATGCTCGGCGAAAAGCGCGTCCAGCACGTCGAGACGAAAATTAGGCGAGCTGAGGACGCCGCCGTCGGGAAATGGCCCTTTGACGAAAAAGGTCAGCCTGATGAGATGGTCGAGCCCGCTGCCAAGTTCTTCCAGATCCGATTTGATGTTGCCGAGAACTTCCCGCCACTGCGCCGCGGCATCGCCGGCGAAGCCGCCACCCTTCTTGCCGGCCGGATCGTAGTCAGCCGATGTCGCGGTGTTGCCGCAGAGATAGACGGTGCCTTTCGCACCGCTGACGACCGTGCCTTTGCCCCATGGCATCAACCGGCCGTTCTTGAATTTCTTGTGGGTCACGAGTTCCATTCTCTTCTCCCACGCCTCGTGTGACGTGCCCGCCAACGACAGAGGATAGTGCTGTGCGGAGCCACGGCCAGTCCGCTGCCGGTCATCCGCCAGCAGACGAAGGAACATCTGGTCCTTGCGAAATCTCCTGGCGGAGGCGAAAGTTTTTTCTGAAGCCTGTCGAAATCGGCCGCCGCCGCGCGACATACGTCTGGCCCCGCTAGGACGCGGCCTTCGAAACCACGGGAGAAGACCCATGCGATACATGCTTTTGATCAACAGCGACGAAGCCGCGCAGGCGAACACGCCAATCGAGAAGGCTCAGCAGATGAGCGCAGCATATGCCGCCTATACCGAAGCGTTGAAGAAATCCGGCGCATGGCTCGCCGGCGAACGGTTGCGCCCGACCCAGGCGACCACCTCGGTGCGGATCACAGACGGCAAGACCAACGTGATCGACGGCCCCTATGCCGACACCAAGGAGCAGCTTGCCGGCTTCTACATGATCGAGGCGGCCGATATCGATACCGCCATCGAGTGGGCGGCGCGCTGTCCGGCGGCGAGCGCCGGCACGGTCGAGTTGCGGCCGATCTGGGAAATGGCCGACTACATGCCCAAGAAATGAAACCGTGATGGACAATCGCCCGGAGATCGCGCGGGCGGCGGCCGAAGCGGCCGCCCGGCAGAGTTACGGCAAGCTGGTCGCCTGGCTAGCGGCGCGCACCCGCGACGTGGCCGGCGCCGAGGACGCGCTGGCCGAGGCCTTCGCCGCGGCGCTGGAGCGCTGGCCACAGACCGGCGTGCCCGACAAGCCGGAAGCATGGCTGCTGGCCGTGGCGCGCCGGCGGCGCGTCGACGCGGTGCGCCGTCGGCTGACCAGCGAGGCGAGCCGCGACCATCTCAAGCTGATGGCCGAGGAGATGGAGGCGAGCATGGAAGACGAAGACCTTCCCGACGAACGTCTCAGGCTGATGTTTGCCTGTGCGCATCCGGCGATCGAAGCCAGCGTGCGGGCGCCGCTGATCCTGCAGACGGTTCTGGGTTTCGACGCGGCGACGATCGCCTCGGCCTTCCTGGTTTCGCCGGCGACGATGGGCCAGCGTCTGGTGCGCGCCAAGAGCCGCATCCGCGAGATCGGCATTCCGTTCCGCGTGCCGGATCGCGCCGAACTCGGCGAGCGGCTGGGAACGGTGCTGGAAGCGATCTACGCGGCTTTCGCCGAAGGCTGGACCGACCCGGCAGGGACCGAGACGAGAGCGCGCAATCTGGCGACCGAAGGCATCTGGCTCGGGCGGCTGGTGGCATCGCTGATGCCGGACGAACCGGAAGCGCTCGGCCTGCTGGCGCTGATGCTGTTTGCCGAGGCGCGCCGCCCGGCGCGGCGCGATGCGGCTGGAGATTATGTGCCGCTCGCCGGCCAGGATTGCCGTCTTTGGGATCACGCGCTGATCGACGAAGCCGAGGCGCTGCTGGGCCACGCCGCCACCATGGGCGTCATCGGCCGCTACCAGCTCGAAGCGGCGGTACAATCGGTGCATGCGACGCGGCGACGGACCGGCCAAACCGATTGGGCGGCGATCCGTAACTTCTACGATGCGCTGTCGGCGATATCAGGCTCGCCGGTGATTTCGATCAACCGCGCCGTGGCGATTGCCGAGGCCGAAGGGGCGGCGGCAGGACTGGCGGCGCTCTACGTGCTGGGCGACGACAAGCGGCTCAACGACTATCAGCCCTATTGGGCCGCTCGCGCCGGCCTGCTGGCCAGGCTCGGCAATGCGGCGCAAGCGGTCGAAGCCTATGACCGGGCGATCGGCCTTGAACGCGACCCCGCCGTGCGCCGCTTCCTGCAGGCGAAACGGGCGATCCTGCGAAATTGAAGCGTCCGTTCAGGCCGGCCACATCTCATGCGTGGTGTTGAGCCGTTTCATCAGCGGATGCGCGCGCAGCGCCGACCATAAGCGTTCGATGTTCGGCCAGTCGGCTCGCGCCTTGTCCATATCGGGGTGCCAGGCCACCAGCATGACGAGGTAGACGTCGGCCAGCGACATCGCGTCGCCGACCAGCCAGCCGCGCCCCTCGAGGGCTGCATCGACAATGGCGAAGCCGCGGTCCATCTCGGCAATGGCTGCCTGCTTGACGGCTTTCTTGCCGTCGGCATCGGTGGTGTAGCGATGGGCATAGTAGAGGCGCAGGATGGCGGGGTAGAGCACCGATGACATGAACGCCATCCAGCGCAGGAAACCGGCGCGATCCGGCGATCCGGCGGCCGGCGCCAGACCCGCCTCCGGATGGCGCTCGGCAAGCAGGATGCAGATCGCCGCCGATTCGGTTATCGATTGACCGTTGGGCAAGGTCAGCACCGGAACCTGGTTCAACGGGCTGATGTCGAGGAAAGCCGGGTCCGGCGGATCCTTCTTCGGCACGTCGATCTGGTCGAATTGCGCGTTTGCCAGCGCCAATGCGGCCTCGACGACAAAACCGCCGCTGCCTGGGCGCGTGTAAAGCTTGTACATGTGATTCTCCCCCTGCCCGCGCGAAGCAGGCCGGGGCGATTTGACCCTGAAGCCGCCTCCCGCTCAAGCCGGTGGCGGACGCCACGGCCGGGTTTTCTGCGGTCCAGCCATGAGACTTCCGATGTCGGAGGGACAGCACCCCCCGATGCCCGGCAGGGCAGAGGGGGGTGCGAAGGATCGCCGCCTATCCAGTTAAGACGTTAAGCCCCCAGCCCGTCGAACAGGATCGTCGACAGATAGCGCTCGGCGAAGGACGGGATGATCACCACCAGGTTCTTGCCCTTGTTCTCCGGCCGCGACCCGACGGCGATGGCGGCCTGCAGGGCAGCGCCCGACGAGATGCCGACCGGCACGCCTTCAAGGCGGGCGACGAGGCGGGCGTTGGCGACCGAATCCTCGTTGGAGACCTTGACGATCTCGTCATAGATCGAGGTGTCGAGGATCTTGGGCGCAAAGCCGGCGCCGATGCCCTGGATCTTGTGCGGGCCGGGCTGGCCGCCCGACAGCACCGGCGAGGCCTCCGGCTCGACGGCGACGACATGCACCGAGGGCTTGCGTTGCTTCAGCACCTGGCCGACGCCGGTGATCGTGCCGCCGGTACCGATGCCGGCGACGAAGATGTCGACCCCGCCATCGGTGTCGTTCCAGATCTCCTCAGCGGTGGTGCGGCGGTGGATCTCCGGGTTGGCCGGGTTTTCGAACTGCTGCGGGATGACGGCGTCGGGCAAGGTGGCGGCCAGCTCGTCCGCCTTGGCGATGGCGCCCTTCATGCCTTTCGGCCCTTCCGTCAGCACCAGTTCGGCGCCGAGCAGCGCCAGCATCTTGCGGCGCTCCACCGACATGGTTTCGGGCATGGTCAGGATCAGCTTGTAGCCCTTGGCGGCAGCGGCGAAGGCGAGCGCGATACCGGTATTCCCGGAGGTCGGCTCGATCAGCGTCGTCTTGCCGGGTTTGATCCGGCCCGACGCTTCCAGCGCCTCGATCATGGAAACGCCGATGCGGTCCTTGACCGAGGCGATCGGATTGAAGAATTCGAGCTTGGCAAGAAGGTTGGCAACGACGCCCTTCTCCTTGGCGAACTTGTCGAGCCGCACCAGCGGCGTGTCGCCGATCGTCTCGGTGATCGAGTTGTAGACACGGCCGCGGCCGGGCACGCGCGCGGAAGGCTTGTTCATTGGTTTCGCTCCCAAATCAGATCAGGCAATTGGCGTCGGCGGACAGAATAAGGCTTTCGCCCGCGCAAGATAGGCTGCCGGCCGAAAATATCGAGTGGGCCGCTTGCTGAAAACGCTTGCCTTCCGAAGCCGCATTTCCGGATGGACCGATCGGCGGAATGAATTGCCTGAACCGCTCTACTGACGTGCGGCAATGGCTGCGGCCGCGCCCACCATGAAGCCAGCGGCGGTGCGGTTCAGCGCCTTCAGCGCGCGCGGCGATTTCAGGAACCAGCGCGCCTTGGCGGCCAGCGCCAGATAGGGCACAAGCACCACGAAGAGCACGATAACGGTGAGCGCGACCAGGATGCCGTAGTCGGCGAGCGTGATGGTCTTCAGGTCGACGATGGTCGGCGTGATGGCGAGGTAGAAGATCATCGTCTTCGGGTTGCCCAGCGTGACGGTGAGGCCGGCAAGGAAGCTCGATACCAGGCCGCCCTTGCCTTTCCTGGCCTCGACAGTCTCGGGCGTGATCCCGGCCGTCCAGAAACGCCAGCCGAGGAAGGCGAGATAGGCGACGCCCAGCCATTTGATGACGAGAAACACCATGCCGAAGCTTTGCGCGACAAAGGCAAGGCCGAGCACCACCGCGGTGAGATAAATGAGGTCGCCGAGCATCAGGCCGAACGACATCGCCAGCGACGAGCGGAAGCCGGATCCGAGCGCCCGCGCCACAAGCGCGGTGACGCCGGGGCCGGGAATGGCGGCGGCGATGCCCAGCGCAGCACTATAGGCAAGGAAGCCGGTGAGGGTCATGACGGTCGCACCTCGTGAAACGACTCTGATGCCATGAAAAGCCTGCAACGGCAAAACGGATTCGATTGCGCCAAGCAGGACATGAAAGCCGGTCATCATCGCCTGAAAGCGAGAGATGGTTCACTTACGCCTCGAAGGCGGTCGGCTATCTCGCATGGCTCCGAACGGCAGGAGCACCCATGTTAGCCAAAAGACTTCACATCCAGCTCATGAAGTGGATGCCCAACAACTATTCCGAAGCACGCGGTCACGTCCACGAGCTGGAATGGTATCTGTGGTTCGATGGGCGTCAGGCTTTCAGCCTGTTCGACAAGGGCGATAGCGATGTCGTTCCGCAGACTGGATATTTTACCGACAGCCGGAACCCTGGCGCCTACCCCGTTCGTCCGATGATCTATCCGCTGGTCGTCAACAACCGCTTCAAGGTGCGGCTGGTGGCGATCGAGCGTGACGGACCGCAAAAGATAAACCCCGACGACACCGCCAAGGCGAATTCTACATCGACCTCGACACCAAATATTCGCCGGTCTCGGACTGGCGCATCATTGCTGCCGATCCGCGCAATACCGACCTCAACGTGGAAGCGTCGTTCCAGCTGCAATGGCTGGATTATGTCGATACCGCCGAGATTGCCGAGGATGGCCCGCCACGCATCATCGACAAGTCCAATTATCCCTATCCCTGGGGCGCCAATGTGATGGTGTTCGAGCACTGGCTCGGGCTTGGCCGCAAGGCGCCGCTCAAACTCATCGACCCGAACCGCGCATCGCGCCGCGAATACTGGATGATCAATGGCAATGCGGCCCGGCGCATGGTGCAGGACCTCTATCGCTTCCACATCAACCAACTGGGCGTCGCCAACGACACCATCAGCAGTGTTTACGTGCCGAAGCTCAATGCCGGCCACGTCACGGTGAGCCTTTACGAGCACGATTTCAGCGGCGGCCGCTTCGCGCAAGGGGCGAAGAAGTCCTTCGGCTCGGTCGGCCTCTTCAATCTCAGGGATACCGGTTTCGATGACCGCGCTCATCGGCCGAGGTGATCCATACCTATCCCAAGGTGATCCATCGGGACGTGCATTAGGGCCGGATTGCGCTGTTCGCCGGCTCAGGATGGGCCATCGACATGGGTGATGCGCCAGATGGTGCCGTTGCCATCCTCGGTTACGATAAGCGCGCCGTCCTTGGCCACCGCGACGCCGACCGGCCGGCCCCAGACGGCGTCGTCGGAGAGGACGAAGCCGGTGATGAAATCCTGGTACTCGCCGGTCGGCTTGCCGTCGCTGAATCTCAGCCGCACCACCTTGTAGCCGGTCCTCATACCACGGTTCCAGGAGCCGTGCAGGGCGACGAAAGCATCGCCCTTGTACTCGGCCGGAAAATTGTCGCCGTCATAGAAGGCGATGTTGAGCGGCGCCGAATGCGCCTGCATCAGCACGTCGGGCACGGCGACCGAGCCGGCGAGGTCTGGGCGCGCGCCCTCGTGACGCGGGTCCTCGTTGGCGCCGATATAATACCAGGGCCAGCCATAGAAGGCGCCGTCCTTGACTGAGGTGGCATATTCGAACGGCACATCGTCGCCGAGACCGTCGCGCTCGTTGACGACACACCACAGCGCGCCGGTGGCCGGTTGCACGGTCATGCCCGAACAATTGCGCAGGCCGGTAGCGAGGATGCGGCCATTCTTGCCGTCGGGGCCGAAGGCCAGCACGTCGGCACGGCCATCCTCGGAACCCCAGGTGGCGCCGAGTGGCTGTGATTTTGCCCAGGCGTCAAGGCCGCTATTCGGTGCCTTCCCCATGCCCTCCGCGACGTTAGAACCGGAGCCGACCGAGAGATACAGCGTCTTCCCGTCCGGCGAGAAGGAGATATCGCGGGTCCAGTGGCCGCCGGTAGGGATGTCGGAGACAATCGTCTCCGGTTCGCCAGAGGCTTTAAGGTCGCCGTCGCGATAGGCGTAGCGGACCACGCTGTCGTTGTTGGCGACGTAGACCCATTGCGGCTTGTCGCCAGGCGGGTAGAAGGCGATGCCATAGGGCTGGTTGAGATTGTCGGCAAAAATGCCCTCTTCGGCCGGCTTCGCGCTACCCTTGGCCAGCCGATAGACGCGGATCTGGTTGGCGTCGCTGTCGGCGACGAACAGGTCGCCGTTCGGCGCCACGCGCACGACCCGCGGATTGGAAATGCCGGAAGCAACCAGTTCGGCCGAAAACCCAGGCAGCAGGACGGGCTTCGCGCCCTCGGGCCGATCGCCAAGGCCGGCGCTGTTGGAGGCGGATTCGGTCATGTTGGGCTTTTGCAGATCATCCGGCTTGATCAGCCGGCGCACACCTGGCTTGTCGGCCTTCCAGTCGCCGAAAGCGTCCTTGCCGGTCAGCAGCGGTTGATCGGCCTCCTGGGCGAAGGTGCTGGTGGCCAGAAGCAGGGCAAGGCCTGCCAAGCCGGCAATCCGGATCATGCTGTTCTCCTCGAACTCGCGCCGGTCGGCGCGTCATGCACAAGGGAGATATTGTGCAGCCGCCGCAAAAGAGAAGCGTGCGCGCGCGCAGATTCGACGAGAGAACCGCTCAACTTTCCTCTTCGACGTCCAGATCGTCGTCGAGACGCTTTTCCAATGCGACGAGATCTTCCGGCAGCGGCAAGCCCATGGCGCGCATTTCGCGCAGTTTTTCGCGCAGCTGCTCCTGGATTTCGTGCTCGTCCTCCGGCTGGTTGACCATTTCTTCGAGCAGCATGCTGATCTGGGCCTTGAACGATTCAAGCGCCATTCTGCGCCCTCCTTTACGGTGATCCCGGCTTCGGAATTATCTTAACATCCGGGTAATCAATTGGGCCGTGTAGTCGACCATCGGCACGATGCGGGCATAATTCAGCCTGGTCGGGCCGATGACGCCGAGCGCGCCGACGACGCGGGCGTCCTTGTCGCGGTAAGGCGCCACGACCAGCGACGAGCCGGAGAGCGAGAACAGCTTGTTTTCCGAGCCGATGAAGATCCGCACGCCGGGGCCGTCCTCGGCGAGGTCGAGCAGCTGGATCAGCCCGTCCTGCGTCTCCAGATCCTCGAACAGGTGGCGCAGCAATTCGATATCGGCCTGGGCGGTGACGTTTTCGAGCAAATTGGCGCGGCCTCGCACGATAAGGCGCGCCGGCAGGCCGCTATCGGCGCCGGCCCACACCGCCAGGCCTTTCTCGACCAGATCCTGCGACAGCGTGTCCAGCGCTGCCCTGGTCTCGTCCTTGATGCGGGCGATCTCGATGCGCGCCTCGGCGAGCGTGCGGCCCCTGATATGGGAGTTGAGGAAGTTGGAGGCCTCGTGCAGCTGCGAGACGGTGATGCCGGCCGGCAGGTCGACGACGCGGTTCTCGACATCGCCATTCTGCGACACCATCACCGCCAGCGCCTTGGTCGGCTCGAGCTGGATGAACTCGATGTGCTTCAGCGCCACCTCGTTCTTGGTGGCGAGCACCAGGCCGGCGCCGCGCGACATGCCCGACAGCATCTGGCTGGCCTCGGTCAGCATGTGTTCCAGCGTCGCGCCCGAGCCGGAGGCGCGCACCTGCGCCTCGATGACCCGGCGTTCCTCGTCGGAAAGATCGCCAAGCTCCATGAAGGCATCGACGAAGAAGCGCAGGCCGGTCTGGGTCGGCAGGCGCCCGGCCGAGATGTGCGGGGCATAGATCAGGCCGAGATGCTCGAGGTCGCTCATCACGTTGCGGATGGTCGCCGGCGACAGCGACGACGGCAGGATGCGCGACAGGCTGCGCGATCCCACAGGCTCACCGTCCTTCAGATAGGATTCGACGATGCGCCGGAAAATGTCGCGCGAACGCATGTCGAGCGATTGCAGCGCGGGCGCCAGCAGACTGGGTTCGGTGACTGCCTTGGTCATTCGAGCCAAAAACCTCCGGCTCAAGGATATAGACTTCCATCGCCCCCGCGCAACCCGGCGTCTGTGCCAGATCGCCCGGCCTTTTCCTTTGCGCCATGGGCTGCATGCGTCTACAAGCCGCCGACGCAACCGTAAAAGAACAGAAAGAGGCCTCGATGCGCCCTTCTAAACGCCAAGCCGACGAAATGCGCGCCATCTCCTTCGAGCGCGGCGTCTCCAAACACGCGGAAGGCTCGTGCCTGGTGAAATTCGGCGACACGCATGTGTTGTGCACGGCGAGCCTGGAGGAAAAGGTGCCGGGCTGGATGCGCAATTCCGGCAAGGGCTGGGTGACGGCCGAATACGGCATGCTGCCGCGTTCGACCGGCGAGCGCATGCGCCGTGAAGCCTCGGCCGGCAAGCAAGGCGGCCGCACGCTGGAAATCCAGCGGCTGATCGGCCGCTCCTTGCGCGCCGTTGTCGACCTGCAGGCGCTGGGCGAACAGCAGATCACCGTCGACTGCGACGTCATCCAGGCCGATGGCGGCACCCGCACGGCCTCGATCACCGGCGGCTGGGTGGCGCTTTACGATTGCCTGCGCTGGATGGAAGCGCGGCAGATGGCCAGCGTTGCCAAGGTGCTGAAAGACCATGTCGCGGCAATTTCCTGCGGCATCCATGACGGCCAGCCGGTCATCGACCTCGACTACATCGAGGATTCATCTGCCGGCACCGACGCCAATTTCGTCATGACCGGCAAGGGCGGCATCGTCGAGATCCAGGGCACCGCCGAGGGCGAGCCGTTCTCGGAAGGGCAGTTCGCGGAGCTGATGGGCCTGGCAAAGAAGGGCATTCAGCGGCTGGTGAGCTTGCAGCAGATGGCTGTGGCCTGATTGAATTTAACGTGATGACGTCGGCGATCCTTCACACCCCCCTCTGGCCTGCCGGCCATCTCCCCCGCAAGGGCATAGGCGCTAAGATAGCTTTGGCATGGACTGAAACTTGCGCTTTCGTGGTGGCTCACGCCAGCGATATCGCAAGGCATGGAGTTTTTGGC
>NZ_JAMYTN010000015.1:0-131516 GCF_040322455.1 Mesorhizobium sp. M0139 | reverse complement strand
CCCCGCCGTGGGCTCTGGTGGGCCCCGGGGCGCCGCCGTGGGCCCTGCGCGGCCCTATGTCGGTGGTTGGCGGGGGGCGGCCGGGGCCGTTCAGTCCCCGGCCCGCGGCGACTTTCGCCAGCACGCCGCAACCCACCCCGCAATAGGGGCAGGTGGTCCTCACCTCGCGCGCTTCGCCCAGTTCCATGCTTCAGGCCGCGCGGCTGGCCAGCGCTTTCAGCGCAATGAACAGGAGCTCGCCTTCGATCCGCACAGGAATGGTGCGCACGGCGCCCTCGTCGGCGCCGAGCGCCTTGCCCGTCTCCAGCGAGATGACCCAATTGTGCAAGGGACAGGTGACGGCGGTGCCGTGGACGATGCCTTGGCTCAGCGGCCCACCTCTGTGCGGGCAATGATCGTCGATGGCGTAGACCTGATCGTCCTGCGTGCGGAAGACGGCGATCTTACCCTCGGGTGTGTCGACGCAGCGCGCGCCACGCCGCGGGATGTCGGAGAGTGAGCCGATCGATATCCAGTCCATTTTGATCACTCCGCCGCCTGCGCAAACCCGACAGAAGCCATTGGCCGGAACTCGTGCTTGTCCTTGCCGGAGACGCGTTCCGACCACGGGTCGACCTGGGCGAATTTCTGGCTGAAGACGAAGCGCTCGTAATAGGCCTTGCGCTTTGCACCGTCGTCCATGATCTGGCGCTTGATCTCGGGGATGCCGATGCGCTTGGCCCATTTGTAGATGCGCTCGAGATAGCGGCCCTGCTCGCGATACATCTGCGTCAGCGCGACGATATGCTCCAGCGCCTCGTCCTCGGTCTTGACCAGGCCAAGCACTTCGGTGCCCTTGATGTCGAGGCCGGCGGCGCCGGCGAAATGGATCTCGTAGCCACTGTCGACACAGATCACGCCGACATCCTTGCAGGTCGCCTCGGCGCAGTTGCGCGGACAGCCCGACACCGCCATTTTAACCTTGGCCGGGGTCCACGAGCCCCACATGAATTTCTCGATGCGAATGCCGAGGCCGGTCGAATCCTGCGTGCCGAAGCGGCACCAGTCGGAGCCGACACAGGTCTTCACCGTGCGCAGGCCCTTGGCGTAAGCATGGCCTGAGACGAAGCCGGCCTGGCCGAGATCGGCCCACACCGCCGGCAGATCCTCCTTGCGGATGCCCAGCATGTCGATGCGCTGGCCGCCGGTGACCTTGACCATCGGTATCTCGAACTTGTCGACGACGTCGGCGATGGCGCGCAGTTCGGCGGCGTTGGTGACGCCGCCCCACATGCGCGGCACCACCGAATAGGTGCCGTCCTTCTGGATGTTGGCGTGGACGCGTTCGTTGATGAAGCGCGACTGATAGTCGTCGGCGTAATCGTTCGGCCAGTCGCAGACGAGGTAGTAGTTGAGCGCCGGCCGACATTTTGCGCAGCCGCAGGAGGTCGTCCATTCCAGCTCCTGCATGACGGCGGGAATGGTCTTCAGGCTCTTGGCGATGATCAGCCGGCGCACCTCGTCATGGCCGAGCGTGGTGCAGCCGCACATCGGTTGCACGGCGGCCGGGTTGTATTTGTCGCCGATGGTCAGCACCATCAGCTTCTCGACCAGCCCGGTGCACGAACCGCAGGAAGCCGATGCCTTGGTGTGGGCGCGCACGTCGTCGAGCGAAGCCAGGCCCTTGGCCGTGATCGCGCCGGTGATCTTTCCCTTGCAAACGCCGTTGCAGCCGCAGATTTCCGCATCATCCGGCAAGGCTGCAACGGCCGCCATAGGGTCCAGCGGGGCACCCCCCTGGTAGGACTGGCCGAAGATGAGCGTGTCGCGCATCTCCGATATGTCGGTCTGCTTCTTCTTGAGATCGTTGAACCAGGCCCCATCCGCCGTCTCGCCATAAAGCACGGTGCCGATGATGCGGTCGTCCTTGAGCACAAGGCGCTTGTAGACGCCGGCGGCGGCATCGCGCAGCACGATCTCCTGGCGGTCCTCGCCTTCGGCGAAGTCGCCAAGCGAGAACAGGTCGATGCCGGTGACCTTGAGCTTGGTCGGCGTGTCCATGTGGACGAAGGCCGCTGCCTCGTTGCCGGCCAACTGGTTCGCGGCAACGCGCGCCATCTCATAGAGCGGCGCGACCAGCCCGTAGACCTGGCCGTAGACCTCGGCGCATTCGCCGAGCGCGTAGATGTCGGGGTCATTGCTGCGCATGCCGGCATCGACGACAATACCACGATTGACGGCTATGCCGGCCTCCCTGGCCAGCGCCGCATTCGGCCGGATGCCAACCGCCATCACCACCAGCGTTGCCGGGATGATGGTGCCGTCGGCAAGCTCCACCTGCCCGACCTTGCCGTTGCCGGTGATCGCCTGGGTGTTGGCCTTGGTGATGACCTTGATGCCGCGCTGTTCCACCGCGCGCTGCAGGAGATAGCCGGCGGCTGGATCGAGCTGGCGCTCCATCAATGTCGGCATGACATGCAGCACGGTGACGTCCATGCCTTGGGCGTTCAAACCTGCTGCCGCCTCCAGCCCGAGCAGGCCGCCGCCGATGACCACGGCCTTGGCGCGCGACTGGGCGGCAAGCATCATGGCCTGAACATCGTCGAGGTCGCGATAGGTCAGCACCCCCGGCAGATCATGGCCGGGCACCGGAATGATAAAGGGCACCGATCCGGTGGCGATGACGAGCTTGTCGTAAGGCTCGGTGACGCCGTGATCGGAGGTGACTGTCTTGGCCGCCCGGTCGATGGCGACGATCTTGTGACCTTTGTAGAGGGTGATGTTGTTGGCGATGTACCAGCCGTCGCCGTGGATGATGATTTCCTCATAGGCCTTTTCGCCGGAGAGAACCGGCGACAGCATGATGCGGTCGTAGTTCACCCGCGGCTCGGCGTTGAAAATGGTCACGGTGTAGCGGCCCGGCGCCTGTTCGAGCAGATGCTCCAGCATGCGCCCGGGGGCCATGCCGTTGCCGATGATGACGAGTTTTTCGGTCATGGCGTTACTCCGCGGCTTCGACGAAGCGGTGGCGTTCATAGAGGAACTTCAGCACCGCTTCGCGGCAGCGCAGGAAGGTGCGGTCGGAAGAGAGTTCGACGCGTCGACGCGGCCGCAGCAGCGGCACCGCAAGCACCTCGCCGATTGTCGCCGCCGGACCGTTGGTCATCATGACGATGCGGTCGGACAACAGCACCGCCTCGTCGACATCGTGGGTGATCATGATCGTCGTCGAGCCGAGCCTGGAATGGATGTCCATGACCGCATCCTGCAGATGGGCGCGCGTCAGCGCGTCGAGTGCCCCGAACGGCTCGTCGAGCAAAAGGATCTTCGGCTCCATGGCAAGCGCCCGGGCAATGCCGACGCGCTGCTTCATGCCGCCCGATATTTCGGCCGGCCGCTTGTCCTTGGCATGGGCCATCTGCACGAGATCGAGATTGCGCATGATCCAGTCATGTCGCTCGGTCCTGCTCTTGGAACGGCCAAAGACTTTCGACACCGCCAGGCTGATGTTTTCGTAGACGGTGAGCCATGGCAGCAGGCTGTGGTTCTGGAACACCACGGCGCGCTCGGGTCCGGGGCTGTCGACCTCCTTGTTTTCAAGCAGCACGGCGCCGGCGGAAACCTTGGTCAGCCCGGCGATCAGATTGAGCAAGGTCGACTTGCCACAGCCGGAATGGCCGATGATGGAGACGAATTCGCCCTTGTCGATGGTCAGCCTGATGTCCTTGAGCACCTCGCTGACCTGACCGCCGCGGGCAAAGGATTTGTCGATATGGTCGAGCTTCAGATAGGCCGTCATCGCCCTCTCCTCACTTTGCCGTTGTGCCGCGGGTGACGAAAGCGCCGACCGCAGCGACCAGGCGGTCGAGGCAGAAGCCGGTGACGCCGATATAGGCGAGCGCGACGATGATGTCGGGCAGCCGCGACGAGTTCCAGGCGTCCCAGATGAAGAAGCCGATGCCGACGCCGCCGGTCAGCATTTCGGCGGCGACGATGGCGAGCCAGGACAGGCCGATGCCGATTCTGAGGCCGGTGAAGATGTAGGGTGCGGCGGCCGGAACCATGATCTTGACGAAGAATTCGAACTGGTTGAGCCGCAAGATGCGCGAGACGTTGCGGTAGTCTTCCGGAATGTTTCGCACGCCGACGGCGGTGTTGATGATGATCGGCCAGATCGAGGTGATGAAGATAACGAACAGCGCCGACGGGCTGGAATCGCGGAAAGCAGCCAGTGACAGCGGCAACCAGGCCAGCGGCGGCACGGTGCGCAGTATCTGGAACACCGGATCGAGGCCACGCATGGCCCAGATCGACTGGCCGACCAGGGCGCCGAGCGCGACGCCGACGATCGCCGCCAGGCCGAAGCCGATGGCGACGCGCTGCAGAGAGATCAGCACCCGCCACGCAAGGCCGATATCCTGCGGGCCGTTGTTGAAGAACGGATGCGCGATCAGATCATAGGCCTCGTTCCACACCTGGCTGGGCGGCGGCAGGCTGGCGGTCGGCGACGAGCAGGCGATCTGCCACACGACCAGCATGAAGGCGATAACGATGACCGGCGGCACCAGGGCGGTGGCCAGCCTGCCGGCGATCGCGATCGGGTCGAAGCGGCGCCGCGCTTTGGCGGTGAAAGCGATGACCGCGGCAGGCTTGGCGGGGAACGCCTTCACCGTGGTTTCCTCAATGGCTTGGATGGACATGTCTGGGTATAACTCCGGGGTCGATGCGGGCGACAACGGCGAAGCGCCGTTGCGCTGGGGCGACAAACGGCGCAACGCACCGTTTGCGCTGGTCAAGCCGATGCCTTGATCTTCAGGCTGTCGAGATAGGCCGACGGGTTGGCCGGGTCGAAAATCTTGCCGTCGAAGAAGGTCTCGACGCCGCGCGACGACGAGGCCGGAATATCGGCTGCGGCAACGCCGAGATCCTTCGCCGCCTCGCGCCAGATATCCTCGCGATTGACCTGATCGACCAGCGTCTTGATGTCGGTGGTCGGCGCGAATTTTCCCCAACGGATGTTTTCGGCGAGGAACCAGCTGTCGTGGCTCTTGTAGGGATAGGAGACGCCACCCTTCCAGAATTTCATGTAGAGGTCAGTGCCGGTGGCCACGCGGCCGTTGCCGTAGTTGATGTCGCCCTTGAGGCGGCCGATAATGTCGGCGACAGGCACGTTCATCCATTGCCGCTTGCCGATGATGGCGGCCATCTCGTCCTTGTTCTCCGTGGCCTCGCACCATTGCTGGGCCTCCATGACGGCCATCACGATCGCCTTGGTGGCGTTCGGGTATTTGTCGATGAATTCGGCGCGCAGGCCGAGCGCCTTTTCGGGATGACCCTTCCACAGTTCGCCGGTGGTGGCGGCGGTGAAACCAACGCCTTGGTGGACGAGCTGTTCGTTCCACGGTTCGCCAACGCAGAACACGTCCATGTTGCCGACTTTCATGTTGGCGACCATCTGCGGCGGCGGCACGACAATGGTCGAGACGTCCTTGTCGGGATCGATGCCGCCGGCGGCCAGCCAGTAACGGAGCCACAAATCATGAGTGCCGCCCGGGAACGTCATGGCGGCCTTGATTTCCTTGCCTGCCGCCTTCTTGGCGGCGAAAGCGTCCTTCAGCTTGGAGGCGTCGAGGCCGACACCGGTGCCGGCGTATTCCTGCGCAACCGAAATGCCCTGGCAGTCGTAGTTGAGCCGCGCCACGATAGCCATCGGCATCGGCTGGTTGTTCTGCGTCACCTTGCCGGTGTGCATGAGATACGGCAGCGGCGTCAGGATGTGAGCGCCGTCGATGCCGTTGGCTTCGCCGCCGAGCATCAGATTGTCGCGCGTCGCGCCCCAGGAGGCCTGCTTGAGCACCTCGACGTCGGGCATGCCGAACTTGGCGAACAGCCCCTTCTCCTTGGCGATCATCAGCGGCGCCGCGTCGGTCAGCGCGATGAAGCCGAGCTTGGCGCCGGTGACCTCCGGAGCGGTCGTGGCGGCATAGGCGCCCGAGGGGAAGAGCTTGCGGGCCGCCACGAACAGGCCGGCCGTCATGGCGCTGCTGACAAGAAAATCGCGGCGCGTCACATCCTTGAGCGATGTTCCCGTCCCGATCCATTTCCCTATTTTTTCTTTCATCGTGATCTCCGGTTGAACGCTTCGTCGAGTGGCCCAAAACAAAAAAGCCGCCGTCCAGGCCTCGCGCGTCCGTACATCCGGGATCGCGTCGTTGACCTGAGCGGCAGCTTTGCCTGTGGCGCCCGCCATTGGACGCCTGTTCCGTGACCCGCGAAGGGCCTGGCTAATTCAAAGCAGGAACCGTGCCAGTTCTGAGTGAAACGAAAAACCTAAATGAAATCAACATTACGCGCCAGACGCCGGCACGCGAGGCGACATCGCAAGCAGGTCAAAGATTGTTCATTACAGCAATCGCACGCACATTTTTTGTGCAATGCACAAGAATGGCGCGAGAATGATCAGGCTTCCGCGCGAGCCGCTTTCTGGCGCGCAATATAGCCGTCGATCTCGTCGGGGTCGAAGGTCTGACCGTCGAAGAAGCCGTCCGGCCCAAGCACCAAGCCTGCCCCGGTCGCACCGACAGCCGTGGCGACCTTAAGCGCGCCCTCGACCTTCGCATTGGCGCCGGGAAGTGCAACGCCAAGCGGCTTTAGCGCCGAGCGGTAGAGGTCGGGACGGTAGCAGTCACGGGCGATAGCAAGGTTTTCCGGCGTGTGCTCGACATGCCCCCAGCGCACCATCTGCGTATAGAACCACAGCGCATGGCTCTTCCACGGAAAGTTCGCCGCCTTGTCGAAGGGCAGGAAGAAGTCGTCGACATCCAGTTCGGCGCCGCCGCCCAGTTCAAGATGGCCGGTCAGGATCGGCATCTGGACAGCTGGTGGCAGGCCCAGGAAGCCAGCTTGAGCCATCACACCAGCCAGTTCGGCGTGGTTGCCCCGATCCTGGCACCAGCGCGCCGAATGATGCAGCGCGCGCAGCAATGCTGCCAGCGCGACCGGGTTCTCCTGCGACCAGGCCTTGCGCACGCCGATCACCTTCTCCGGACTGTTGCGCCACAGCAGCGCCTTGACGGTGACGATATGGCCGGTGCCGGCGGCGACCGAGGCGCTGTTCCAGGGCTCGCCGACGCAGTAGCCGTCGATCCGCCCGGCGACCAGCGCATCGGCCATGAAGGGCGGTGGCACGATGACGATCTCGATCTCGCGCTCCGGATCGATGCCGCACCCGGCAAGCCAGTAGCGCAGTTCGTAATTATGCCCCGAATGCGGGTGCACCACGGCAAAGCGCAGCGGATCGCCGCCAGCCCCGGCGCGGTCGCGAATGAAGGCACCGAGGGCTGCGCCCGCGCGCGCGGGCTCAAGATCGGGTATGGCGCCGTGTGCCGCCATGCCTTCCCAGACGGCGTTGGAGATGGTGATGCAATTGCCGCCAAGCCCGAGCGAAAACGGCACGATGGTCTCGGAAGCAAGCGGCGTCAGCCCGAGATTGCAGGCGAGCGGCATCGGCCCCAGCATGTGCGCCAGGTGGAAATGGCCGATGGCGATGCGGTCGCGGATGTTGGCCCAGGAGGTCTCGCGGTGCAGTGTGAGATCGATGCCCTCGCGTGCGGCAAATCCAAGCTCACCCGCCGCAACCAGCACGGCACTGTCGAAGAGCGGCATGAAGCCGGCGGTGATCTGGTGCTCGGCGCTCATGCTCATTCGTCCTCCGACGGCCCGAGCAGCCCGGCGGCAGTCACCAGGCTCTGGGCAATGTCGCCGATCTTGCGGTTCTGGTTCATCGCCGTCTTGCGCAGCAGCGTGTAGGCGGCCTCTTCGGTCAGGCCGCGCGACTTCATCAGGATGCCCTTGGCACGGTCGATCACCTTGCGGCTCTCAAGCTCCCCTCGAACCTCTTCCAGCTCGCGCGCCATGCGCGAGAAAGCGTTGAAGCGGCTGACCGCCATGTCCAGGATCGGCTTGACGCGCTCTTGCCTGAGGCCGTCGACCACATAGGCCGAAACGCCGGCATCGACCGCCGCTTCGATCGATGCCTGGTCCGATCGGTCGACGAACATGGCGATCGGCCGCTTCACCGCACGCGACAGCTGGAACATGTTTTCCAGCATGTCGCGGTTCGGGTTTTCCAGATCGATGACGATGACGTCCGGCTCGATCTCGGCGATGCGCCGCGCAATGCCGGTCACGTCGTGGATGACGGTGACCCGCTCATGGCCGGCCTCGCGCAAACCTGCCTCGATGATCGCGGCGCGGATACGGTTTTCGTCGATGACCAGGACGGCGAGTGAGCTGCGGACCATGCGTGCATTGTGGGCAAGGTCGCAAAATTGTGCAATGCGGCATGGTCACAGGCTCCCGCCGCGGAGCAACCCCCGACCGACAACGACCCGGTCTAGGTGGTCGGGACAGGGAATGCAGCGCAACGCTGGCACTGGTGATGACAGCCTTGCCGGTCGCCTGGTGCCCTACCCAACGGTCTAGGTGCGATGAGACTTGCACCGCAACATCGGCTTGTTAAAGGTGGGGGCAACGACGGACATAGCTGTCCTTGCTCGCCGATCTGACCGGAAGGTTACCGCACGATGCTGCTCATGAATCGACGATTGGGAGCCAGCAAGCTGGCGCGCCCGGCACGGCGTCTCGGAGGCCTGACGACGAAGTTTGCCCTGATTGCCGGGCCGTTCGTCCTTGGGATCGCCCTCCTGCTGGCTGGCCCGGCACAGGCGCAGTCACCGGCCGCCGTCGCGCCCGACAAGGTCAAACAGCTGTTCGAGCTTCTCGACGATCCGTCGGTGAAGGCCTGGGTGGCCGAGCAACGAAATCCGGCCGCTGGATCAACGGAAGCGCCTGCTGCGGCTGGCGCTCCGCCGGCCGACGCCGTGGCCGCACCGGGCCAGATGAATACAATGGCATCCTCGACGCTCGATCGGATCAAGCATCACATCGAGAAAATCGTGCGAACCGTGCCCACACTGCCAGGCCAGTTCGCGCGCGTCCGGGCCCAGACAATGGACGATATGTCCAGCAAGGGCCCCGTCAGCATATTGGTGCTGATTGCGATCTTTATCGCTGCCGGCCTGGCGCTCACCTGGGCAATATACAAGCTCACCCGTCCATTTCGTCTTTGGATCATCGCGCAACCCAGAGATACGCCCATCGGGCGGGCCAAGAAGATCGGCGGCCGCACGCTTTATTCCAGCATGATGATCGGCTCGTTCGCGCTGGGCAGCGCCGGTGCGTTCATGCTGTTCGACTGGCCAGCGCTCATCCGCGAGATTGTGCTGACATTTCTGATGGCTGCGGTCTTTACGTGGGCTGTGCGCCTATACGTGATGGCCACGCTCGTCCCTTCTTTCATGGAGGTCGAGCACGCCATCGAGGTTCGTGCCCTGCCGATCACCAACGGAGCTGCTGACCATTGGGCTTATTGGCTGCCCCGGATCGTCGGCGTTTTCGCCTTCTTCGCCGCCGCGTTTGTCCTCTTGCCGGGTCTCGGCATAGACCAGGACGGAATGATGGTCCTGTCGGTGGGCGCCGATTTCATCCTGCTGTTGCTCTTCCTGCTGGCCATTTGGCGTCGGCCAAGAACGCAGCGAGACGGCGCGCGCCACAGCGGTCACACGGCAGTGACATGGTTGTTGACGGCTTATTTCGTCGTTCTGTTCCTCGAACGCATTGCCGGCCTCTACACATTCTTCTGGTTTACCTTCACCGCATTCTTCCTGCCTTTGGCAATTGTGCTGACAGAGCGCGGGGTTAATTTCGTCCTGCGGCCCGGTTCGGAAGATGCGGGCCGGCCGACGATCCCGGCGGTGACGATCGCTGTCATCGATCGCGGTATCCGGATGATTTTCATCCTCGCGGCGGCTTACCTTCTCGCACGCGTACTGGGCCTGGACATGCAATCCATGCGCGGCAGCGATACGACCACCATGCTCATATTGCGCGGCTTGATCAACGTCGTGGTCATTGCCCTTGCTGCCGATTTCGGCTGGTCGATCATCAAAGCCTTGATCGAACGAAAGCTGGGCGTCGCGATACCGCAAGCCGTGATGGGCGAGGAGGACATCCTCACCCTCGATCCGCATCAGGCGCGGCTGCACACGCTGTTGCCGATCATTCAGAACATTCTGCTCGCGGTGATCATCGTGATGGCGGTGCTGATGATGCTCGCTTCGATCGGAATCCAGATCGGCCCGCTGATCGCCGGCGCCGGCGTCGTCGGCGTCGCCGTGGGTTTTGGCGCGCAAACCATCGTCAAGGACGTGATCTCTGGCGTGTTTTATCTGCTCGACGATGCTTTCCGTGTCGGCGAATACATTTCATCGGGCAGCTACAGGGGTACGGTGGAGAGCTTTTCGCTGCGCTCGGTGAAGCTGCGCCACCATCGTGGTCCGCTGTTCACGATACCTTTCGGCGAACTCGGCGCCGTGCAGAACCAGAGCCGTGACTGGGTCACCGACAAATTCAACATCACCGTTGGCTATGACACCGATATCGACTTTGCTCGCAAACTGATCAAGCGAATTGGCCTGGAACTGGCGGAAGATCCGGAGTTCAAACACTGGGTGATCGAACCGATCAAGATGCAGGGGGTGCAGGAGTTCGGCGAGTACGGCATCGTCTTGAGGGTCAAGGTCACGACCAGACCTGGAGGCGCCTTCAGCATGAAAGGCAGGTTCTTTTTGCGCCTCCGCCAGGCCTTCAAGGAGCAGGGCATCGAGCTCCCATTCCCGACCGTCCACGTCCAGGGGCTGCAAGACCCGCATGGGACAGAGAATGCGCGTTTGGAGGTCACACCTGAATTACGAATGGCCGTCGCCCAGTCGCACACCAATCGGCGCAGAAAAAAAGCCGGCACAACGGAGTAGGACGCTGTGATACCCGCCGGTCGCAACACGGCTTTCCGCGCAAAGCCTGGACCCGCGACACCACGCTAGTCGAGCTGCCGATAGCGACGACCTGATCGCCGCCAACCAGCACCAGCGTGGCGTTCTGAGGTCAAGCTTGACGAAAAGAGCAGATATGCTGGCCTTTCCGCGAGGCTCAGAGCGCAATCCAGGCGGTCTTGAGGTCGACAAATTTCTCCAGCGCATGCAGCGACTTGTCACGGCCGAAACCGGACTGTTTGACGCCGCCAAGCGGCACGGTGATATCGGCTCCGCCATAGGTGTTGACGTGGACGACACCGGCGTTGATGGCGCGCACCATGCGATGGGCCGTGGAAAGATTGGCGGTCCACACCGCCGAGGCAAGTCCGTAGACAGTGGAGTTGGCCAGATGCACCGCCTCCTCCTCGGTCTCGAAGCGCATCACGCCGAGCACCGGTCCGAACACCTCCTCGCGCGCCAACTGCATCTCTTGCGTCACGTTCTCGAAGATCGTCGGCGCCATGTAGCTGCCGCCGGTCTCGGTCAGTATCCGTTCGCCACCGGCGACGAGACGGGCGCCTTCGGCTTGCGCCATGGCGACGAAGCCGAGATTCTTGTCCAGCTGTTCGGCGCTCGATACCGCACCGATATCGCTGGCGAGATCGAGCGGGTCGCCGACCTTGAGCCGCGTGGTTGCCGAGACAAGTTCGTCCATGAAAAGATCATAGACCGACGACTGGACGAGCAGACGCGAGCCCGCCACGCAGACCTGGCCTGAATTGCGAAAGATGCCGTTGGCCGAGACGACCGCCGCCTGCTTCAGGTCCGGAGCGTCGGCAAAGACGATGTTGGGCGACTTGCCGCCAAGCTCAAGGAAGACCCGCTTCAAATTGGAACGGGCGGAGTATTCGAGCAGCCGCCGGCCGACCGGCCCCGATCCGGTAAAGGCGATGGCGTCGACATCCATATGGAGGCCAAGCGCTTCGCCGGCGACAGCACCATGACCGGTAACGACGTTGAACACGCCTTCGGGAAGTCCAGCCTCGCTTGCGAGTTCGGCCAGCCGCAGCAAGGTCAGCGAGGCGATCTCCGGCGGCTTGACGACGACGCTGTTGCCGGTGGCCAGTGCGGGCGCAATCTTCCAGGCACCGATCATCAGCGGGAAGTTCCACGGCACGATGACGCCGACGACACCGAGTGGCTCCCTGTGGATCAGCCCGAGCACATTGTCGGCCGTCGGCGCGATCTCGCCATAGACCTTGTCGATCACCTCGGCGTAGTAGCGGATGGTGCCGGCCGCCGACAGCGGCTCGGCCTTGTAAGCCATGCCGATCTCGGTGCCGTTGTCGCGCACGCCAAGCACGGCCAGCTCATCGACATGTTTTTCGATCAGCTCGGCAAATTTCGTCAGCACCTTCTTGCGAAAGGCAGGGGCGGCGCGCGACCATGAACCCTTCTCGAATGCTTTTCGCGCCGATCGGACCGCGCGATCGATGTCGGCCGCATTGCCGTCGGCGATGCTGGCAAAAGGGCGGCCGTCGATCGGCGAAATCACCGCCAGCGTCGCGCCGCTCGTCGCTGCGGCCTGTACGCCATCGATAAACAAGCCCCGCTCGCCGATCTCCGTCTTGCGCAGCGCGTCGATGGCATTCTGGCTGATCATTGATGGCGGACTCCCAGGGAAACATACAACGTGGTTGGCGCGCGGAATTCCCAGCCGCGAAACACCGGCACCTTGCCCGGCACCAGGCTGAGATCGGGGAAGCGCAGGAGCAGCAGCCTTAACGCAAGGCACATCTGCTCGCGCGCGAAAAACCGGCCCGAACAGAAATGATGACCAAAGCCGAAGGCGGCATGATTGCCTTCCCTGCGGTTGATGTCGAAGCGGTCTGGATCGGCAAAGCGGCTCTCGTCGCGGCTTGCCGAGGAGACAAGTGCAGCGATCGCGGCGCCGGCAGGGATGGTTACGCCGCCAAGCTCGACCGCCTGCGTCGTCTGCCGCGTCTGGGTTCCGATCGGCGCCACCCAGCGCAAGCCTTCATCGACAGCCCTGGGCACAAAGGTCTCGGGATCGGCGAGCACCTGCCGCAATTGTTCGGGATGCGCAAGCAGGCCGGCGAGGATCGAACCGGCACCATGTCCGGGCTCCTGCATGCCGCCAAGCAGAATGACCTTGATGCTCGGCATCAAGAAATCGATCGGCCGCGTCGTGCCTTCCGGCATGCCGTCATGCAGCATATGCGACAGCGCCGAGTCGTCGGGGGCGCGCGCAAGTCTATCCAGAGTCGGCCGGATGGCAGCGCCGACCTCGGCGCTGATCGCGTCGGCGATCTCTTGCCGTTTTGGGTCGTTCTCGAAATTGATGGCGCCCTGCGCGAGGCCATAGAACCAGCGGCGCAGCGTCGCCATGTCGATGTCGACAAGGCCCAGCGAGCGCGCCAGGCTGAGCGTCGACACCGGCTCGAAATAATCCGCCATCAGCTCGGCGGAGCCTTGTTCGGCGATCCGGTCGAGAAAAGGTTCGGCAATCGACCGCACGAGGTCGCCGGCATAGGCGGCGACGGTGCGCGGCCGGTATTTCGGATCGACGCCTTGGCGCAGCTGTCTGTGCGTTTCGCCGTCGGTGGTCAGGATGGTCGGCTTGCCGAACGAGCGTTCGACCGGAGACGTACCGACGACGGCGGAGAAGATGTCGGGTGACTTTGCGACGGTCTCGACGTCCTTCCAGCGGGTGACGAACCAGAGATTGACCGCCGGCACGAAAGCGACAGGCGCGCTGCGCCGCAGTTCCGCATAGATCGGATACGGATCGGCTTCCAGCGCCTCAACGGTGATGCTCTCGGCAAAGCTCAACGCCGTTACTCCCTTTGCGATGGAAAGGGGCGGCGCCGAACGCGCTACCCCCTTGTCCTTTGTCCCTAGTCCTTCAGCGGCACCCCGAGATTTTCGAAGGCAACCGGATCCCGGCTCTTCAACGCACCGGCAAGCAGCAGGCCGACCACCGCGGCGATCAGCACCAGTCCCGGCAGGAACACGCCAAGGAAGCCACCGGCCCCGGACAGGCTGCCGAAATTGATGACGATCAGGTAGATGATAACGACGAAAGCGATGAAGGCCAGCCCAGGCAGGATGGTGGTCTTCAGCGCATTCTCCTGCGTCGACGGGTTGGCGCCGAAGTACATCACCACGGCGAGCGAGGCCACCGCCATCATGACGATGACTCCCAGCGTCGCGACATTGGTCAGCCAGGAAAACAGCGCCAGCACCGGATCGAGGCCGAGTACCGCGAACAGTCCGATGACGATCGCGGCCAACACGCTCTGGATGACGGAAGCCACATGCGGGCTCTGGTGCACTGAATGCGTCACGCCGATCGCTTCGGCCAACAGCTTCTCGCGGCCCGAGACGTAGATGTAGCGGGCAACCGCGTTGTGGAACGCCAGCACGCCGGCAAACAGGCTCGACACGAACAGAATGCCCATGGCGTGCGACAGCATGGTTCCGGCGTAGCGGTCGGACAGGCCGAACAGGAAAGTCGTCGGATCCTGAAGCGCCTGCAGTGCGGGCAACAATTTGTCGACGCCGGCGCCGACCGCCATCAGCCAGGCCGTGACCATGTAGAAGACGCCGATCAGCAACACTGAGAAATAGGTGGCGCGCGGAATCGTCACCTTGGGGTCGCGGGCTTCCTCGGCGTAGATCGTCGTCGCCTCGAAACCAATGAAGGCGGCGAAACAGAACAGGATGGCGATGGCGGGCGAGCCGCTGACGATCTGGCTCCAGCTGAACGGCGCCGCCGAGAGACCACTGTCGCCACCGGTCTTGAGGATGGCGAGGTCTAGCACCAGCACAACGATGTATTCGCACAGCACCAGCACCGTCAGGATCTTGGCCGACAGGTCGACCTGGCGGTAGCCCAACACCGCGACGATGGCAACGGCGATGAAGCTCCACACCCACCAGGGCAGGTCGATGCCCCAGCCGGCGAACAGGCCGGCGGTCGCGGCCCCCAGCAGGCCCATGACCCCGATCTGCATGGCGTTGTAGGACAGGATCGCGATGATTGCGGTTGCGCCGCCGGCAAAACCGCCCAGCCCGCGCGCGGCATAGGCATAGAACGCGCCGGCATTGCCGACATGGCGCGACATGGCGACGTAGCCGACCGCAAACAGCAGCAGCAACACGGTCACGATAAGATAGGTGCCGGCAAAGCCCGCCCCATTGCCCATAAGCATGCCGAGCGGCGTGCCGCCGGCGACCGCGGTGAGCGGCGCCGCCGCCGAAATCACCATGAAGGTGATAGCGCCGACGCCAAGACTGTTCTTGCGCAGCCTGTTGGCGGGCGCCTGTTCCGAAACTGCTGACATTTGTCCCTCCAGTTTTACGAACCCCTGGGTTCGCGGCCGCTCGGCCTGTTCCCTGAATGCCATCGGTTCATTATTTGAACCCTTATTTTGAATATAGACTTGCAAAGAATGCCGATGCCTGTCAAGTTAATTCACACATTAAGTTTCTATCCGAGCGGGAGGCTGGATGGGTACGGTCGGCAAGGCGATTTCACTTCTGGAGCTGTTCACGGTGGACGAACCCGAGTTCGGACTTTCCGATCTCGCGCGGCGGTGTGCGTTCGACAAGGCGACGACGCGGCGGCTGCTGGTGGCGCTTGGCGGCCATGGTTTCGTCGAGCAGGATGCCGGCACGCGGCACTATCGCCTCGGCGCCGGCCTGTCGCGGCTGGCGCGTATCCGCGAAGCCTGCTTCCCGTTCCTGCAAACGGCAATTCCCGTGGCGCAGGATCTGGCGGGTTCGACAACCGAGACGGTGCATCTGTCGGAATTCGGCGTCGACAGACTGATCACCGTCCATGTCGAGCATTCAAGCTGGGCAAACAGGGTGAACATCGATATCGGCCAGCTTCTGCCGCTGCATTCCACCGCCTCCGGCATCGCCTATCTGGCCTTCGCCGACAACGCGACGGTGAAAGCATGCCTGACAGGTTCGCTTGAGGCCTTCACCGATCATACCCTCGTCGAGCCGGCCGCCATTTCAAAGTCGATCGGCGAGGCGCGCGACCGCGGCTATTCGATCTGCGACCAGGGCCATGAGGACGGCGTGATCGGCGTCGCGGCTGCAATCCGCGCCGCCGATGGTCTTGCGCTGGGGACAATTGCGGTGGCAGCCCCGAAGGCCAGGACGACACCGGCTACGATCGTGGAACGAGGGCTTGCGGTTGTGACCGCGGCACGGGAGATTTCGATGCGCCTCAATGGCGAAAACCTGCAAACCCTGAGGAGGCAGGCCTGATGTCTGCAGATATGGCGACGCCCCGCATCCTGGTCATCGGCACGGGCGACACCAAGACCGACGAACTGCTGTTCATGAAAGCGTGTATCGAGGCATCCGGTGGCCGCGCCGTGATGATGGATGTTAGCGTGCTAGGCGCCCCCGCCTATAGTCCCGATCACGACAAGCATGCCGTTGCGCGGGCCGCTGGCGTGACGATGGCCGAAATCGTCTCGAGCGGCGATGAAAACACCGCCATGACATTGATGGCCGTCGGCGCCGTTCAGCTGGTGCGCCAGCTTCACCAGCGCGGCGAGATCGACGCCTTCATCGCCATCGGTGGTTCGATGGGAACCGATTTGGCGCTCGATGTCGCGCTGTGCCTGCCGCTCGGCGTGCCGAAATTCGTAGTCTCGACCATCGCCTACTCGCATCTCATTCCGCCCGAGCGTGTCGCGCCCGACCTGATGATGATCCTGTGGGCAGGCGGGCTCTACGGCCTCAACACCATCTGCAAGCTGGTCCTTTCCCAGGCCTGCGGCGCGGTGGTCGGTGCGGCGAGGATCGTGCTTGCATCTCGTGCTTCGGCCCCGGCGGTCGGACCGACCATCGGCATGACTTCGCTGGGCAGCAGTTGCCTGCGCTATATGAAGACGCTGAAGCCGGCGTTGGAGCAGCGCGGCTATGACGTCGCAGTCTTTCACACCACCGGGATGGGGGGCCGGGCCTTCGAATCGATCGCCAGCCAGGACCATTTCTGCGCGGTGTTCGACTTCAGCCTGCAGGAGATCACCAATCATCTTGCCGGTTCGGTCGTCAGCTCCGGCGCCGACCGGCTGGAGAATGCCGGCGCCCGCGGCATTCCGCAGATCGCAGCCCCTGGCGCCGTGGACATGGTCGATTTGCCGACCTGGCAGGCGCTGCCGACAAAGTTCGCGCAGCGGCCGTTCCATGCTCATAACAGGTTGATCGGCTCGATCACCGTCGATGCCGCCGACCGCCGTGAAGTCGCCAGGACCATCGCCGCCAAGCTCGGTGCGTCGAAGGGGCGCTCCGCTTTCATCCTGCCCTCCGGCGGCATCCAGGAATGGGATGCGCAGGGCGAGCCGCTGTACGAACCCGAAGCCCTCGCGGCGTTCACCGATGAGATGCGCAAGGCCATTCCCGCCGGCGTCGAGTTCCACGAGATCGACGCCCACATCAACAGCGACGAGTTCGTCGGCAAGGCGCTCGAAATCTTCGACCGCTGGGTCGAGGAAGGCATCATCCCGCGCGGCATGCCGGCCAAGGGAGTGGCTGCGTGAGCGCTGTTCCTGCCCAGGCGCTCGTCCTCGATTTCGGCGGCGTCGTCACCCGGACCATTTTCGAGACCCATGCCTTGACCGAACAGGCGCTCGGCCTCGCGCCGGGAACGCTGCAATGGCACGGGCCGTTCGACCCGGATTCAGATCTGCTGTGGCGCTCCATGCAGGCCGACGAGATCAGCGAGCGCGATTATTGGCGCACCCGCACCAGCGAAGTCGGCCGGCTCGTCGGCGAGGACTGGCAGGCGATGGAGACATTCGTCCAGCGCGCACGCGGAGCCGAGCCGGAAAAGATCGTGCGGCCCGAAGCCGTCCGCGCCATCCGGACCGTGCATGCGGCGGGATTTCGCCTGGCGATCCTGTCCAACGAGCTAGATCTGTTCTATGGCGCCGGCTTCCGTCAGCGGCTGCCGCTGCTCGAGCTGTTCGACACCATCGTTGACGCCACCTATACCCGCATCCTCAAGCCCGATCCGCGCGCCTATGCCTTCGTCACCGAGGCGCTTGGCCTGCCTGCCGGCGCCTGTGTGTTCGTTGACGACCAGCAGCGCAATGTCGATGGCGGCCGTGCCGCCGGCATGCGCACCGTTCATTTCGACGTCGCGCGGCCGGCACTTTCCTATGCCGAGGCCCTCGGCCATTTCGACCTCATCTCCTGAGACATTTGCGGAGCCTTGCGATGCGCGACATCAATTTCCTCACCGAGAAAAACGCCAAGCCGATCTGGCATCCGATGGCACACCCGGCCGAGATGCGGGCCAACCCGCCAAAGGTGATCATGAAAGGCGAAGGCGTGATGGTCACCGACATCGACGGCAACACCGTGCTCGATGCGGTTGGCGGCCTGTGGAACGTCAATCTCGGCTACTCCTGCGACCCCATTAAGAAGGCCATCGCCGACCAGCTCAGCGCCCTGCCCTACTATTCCGGGTTTCGCGGCACGTCGACCGGCCCGTCGATCGAGCTCGCTTACGAACTCAGCGAATGGTTCGAACCGGAAGGCATGGTGCGGACCTTCTTCACCTCGGGCGGCTCGGATTCGGTCGAAACCGCACTGCGGCTCGCCCGCCAATACTGGAAGATCCGCGGCCAGGGCGACCGGACAAAATTCCTCGCGCTGAAGAAGGGCTATCACGGCACCCATTTCGGTGGCGCGTCAGTCAACGGCAACGCCAATTTCCGCCGCAACTATGAGCCGCTTATGCCCGGCGTCTTCCACATTCCCGCACCCTGGACCTTCCGCAATCCGTTCGATGAGACCGATCCGGCGCGGCTGGCCAAACTGTGCGCCAAAGCGCTGGAGGACGAGATCGCCTTCCAGGGCGGCGACACCATTGCCGCCTTCATCATGGAGCCGGTTCTCGGCGCCGGCGGCGTCATCGTTCCGCATGCCAGCTTCATGCCGCTGGTCCGCGAGATATGCGACCGCCACGAAATCCTGCTGATCGCCGACGAGGTGGTCACGGGCTTCGGTCGCACCGGCGCCTGGTCGGGTTCGCGGCTATCCGGCGTGAAGCCGGATTTCATGACCATCGCCAAGGCGATCACCTCGGGCTATTTCCCGCTCGGCGCCACCTTGATCGGCGCCAAGGTCGCCGACGTCTTCGAGGCCGACAAGACCAGCTTCGGGGCGATCGGTCATGGCTATACCTATTCCGGCCATCCTGTCGGCTGCGCGGCAGGGCTGGCTGCACTTGCCGAGACCAAGCGGCTTCGCCTGGACGAGAACGCAGCCGCGCGCGGCATCGAGCTCGCGGCGACGCTGGAGGGGCTAAAAGCCAAGCACGCGATCGTCGGCGACATCAGGTACAAGGGCCTGATGGCTGCGCTAGAGCTGGTCTCCGATCGCACGACGAAAAAGCCGGTGGACAAGAAGACCATGGCCGTGGTTTCGGAAGCCACTTATGACGCCGGCGTCATGCTGCGCGTGTCCGGCAACAACATCATCCTGTCGCCGCCGCTGATCATCGGCGCCGCCGACGTGGCAAAGATCGGCGAGGCCATCGATGCAGGTCTGTCGAGGGCCTGATAGACCCGCTGACGCAATGGAGTTTGGTACGCAATGACCCAATCTGAGAAGAACCCGAGCGAGGAAGCGCTCGTCAAGCGGCGTGCCCGCCTGCTCGGCGCGAAATCGCAATTGTTCTACGACGAGCCCGTGCACCTGGTGCGCGGCGAAGGCGTCTGGCTCTACGATGCCGACGGCCGCAAGTATCTCGATGCCTACAACAACGTCGCCCATGTCGGCCATTGCCACCCGCATGTGGTCGAGGCCTTGTGCCGTCAGGCAAGCCTGCTCAACACCCACACACGCTATCTGCACACCGCAATTCTCGACTATGTCGAGCGGCTGACGGCGACCTTCGATGCAAGCCTCGCCACCGCAATCCTGACCTGTACCGGCAGCGAGGCCAACGACATAGCGCTGCGCATGGCGCAGGCCGCCTCCGGCAATATGGGCATCATCGCCACCGACGCCACCTATCATGGCAACACGGCGGCGGTTTCGCAGCTCAGCACGCGCATGCCTCCGATCCGCGGCCGCGCCCCCCATGTCAGGCTGGTGCCGGCCCCCGACAGCTATCGCCATCCCGATGCGATGGCCAATGGCAAGGCCTTCGGCGACGCCGTGCGTCAAGCGATCGCTTCGCTGGCACAGGACGGCATTGGCCTGTCTGGCATCATCTTGTGTCCGCTGCTCGCCAATGAAGGTTTCCCGGCTCTGCCCACCGGATTTTTCGACGACGCCTTGGGGGCCGTGCGCGAAGCCGGTGGTCTGGTCATCGCCGACGAAGTGCAGCCCGGCTTCGGCCGCACCGGCAGCCATTTCTGGGGCCATCAGCGCGCCGGCTTCGTCCCCGACATCGTCACCATGGGCAAGCCGATGGGCAATGGCCATCCGATCGCGGCCGTGGTCACCACCAAGGAGATACTGGCGACCTTCCGCGACGCTTTCCGCTACTTCAACACCTTCGGCGGCAACCCGGTCTCCTGCGCGGTCGCCAATGCCGTCCTCGACGTCATCGAACAGGAAAACCTTGTCGCCAACGCGCAAGACGTCGGCGCTTATGCGCTTGGCCTGCTGCGCCCGCTGGCCGATCGGCATGAGTGCATCGGCGAGGTCAGGGGCGCCGGACTGTTCTTCGGCGCCGAGCTGGTCCACGACCGCGACACGCGCGAACCGGCGCCCGACATTGCCGAGCAGGTCGCCAATCGCATGCGCCATCGCGGCGTGCTGATGGGCAAGACCGGCATCCACGGCAATGTGCTCAAGATCCGCCCGCCCATGCCGTTCTCGCGCGACAATGCCGACTTCCTGATCGGCCTGCTGGACGAGGTGCTGGGCGAAGTCGGGGGAGTGCCGGCGTGAATTCTGTTTCCACCCAATGCGAGCCCGAAACGGCAGCCGATGTCACGGAGCTCGCCAGGCGTGCGCTCGAACATTGGGGCGTCCGCAACTCTGAGCCGGAACTTCTGAAGCACCGCGAGAACGCCGTCTTCCGCGTGCGGCTGCCGGATGGCCAGCCGGCAGCCATGCGCATCCACCGGCTCGGCTACCACACGGACGCCGCGCTGCGTTCGGAACTGCAATGGATGGGCTTCCTGCAATCCGCCGGCGTCGCCACGCCGTCTTGCGTCGCAACACAGGCCGGCGATCCGTTCGTGCTTGTCAGAACGGCCACCTCGGCGCAGCCCCGGCAGGCCGATTGCCTGAGCTGGCTGGAGGGCCGCGCCGTGGGCGCACGCGGCGTGCCACTGGCCTACACGGCCGACCAGTCGATCCAGATCTTCACGGCGATCGGGCGGACCATCGCCCATATGCACAATGTCACTGCCTCGTGGACGCCGCCCGCGGGCTTCGTCCGCCATGCCTGGGACTTCGACGGCTTCTTCGGTGCGAACCCGGTCTGGGGCCGGTTCGAGACCTCGCCCTTTCTCGATGGTCCTCGCCGCGCGCTGGTCTTGCAGGCGCGCGACAAGGCAGTGAAGGCGCTGTCGGAACATGAGCGCAGCGCGCGCAATTTCGGCATCATCCACGCCGATCTGGTGCGTGAAAATGTGCTCATCCATGACAGCGCGGTGCGCATCATCGATTTCGACGATTGCGGCCATGGCTGGCACATGTACGACCTTGCCGTCGCCCTCTATCAGAACCGCGAGGAGGCGATCTACCCGCTGATCGAAACCGCTTTGCTTGACGGCTACCAGCAAGAGCGTGCGCTGATCCCGCAGGACATCGCCGCATTGCCTCTATTCGCCGCGTTGCGTGCCTTCGCCTTTCTTGGCTGGGTGCAAAGCCGCGTCGAAGGCGACATCACCAGGGATGTCGGCTTGCGGATGTCGACCATCGCAGCCGATGTGGTGATTGACTACCTGCGCGGCGAACAGCCCAACTGACGAGCCGATGAGAGCCATCAGCTCTTGGCGAAATGGATGCTGACCGTTCCCGAGCTGCCGAAGTCGGCGACGATCGTATCGCCGGGCCGCGCCTCGACCGGGCGCACGAACGATCCGGACAGCACCACCTCGCCGGCCGCGATGGACATGCCGTAGCGGGCGAGCCTGTCCGCCAGCCAGGCAATGCCCATCGCGGGATGGTTGAGCACGCCGGCGCCAAGCCCGGTCTCCTCGACCTCCGCATTGCGCGAGACGATGGCGCCGATCCAGCGCATATCGGCTTCATCGGGTCGTTGCGGCCGGCCGCCGATGACAATGCCGGCATTGGCGGCGTTGTCGGAAATCGTATCGAAGAAAGTGCGCGCCTTCTTTGTCTCGGCATTGACGCGTTCGATGCGCGTGTCGAGGATTTCGAGCGCCGGCGTGATATAATCGGTGGCGTTGAGCACGTCGAAGATGGTCACGCCTGGGCCCCTCAGCGGCGCCTTCATGACGAAGGCTATCTCGGCCTCGACGCGCGGCTGGATGAAGCGGCCGACGGGTATCGTCGCGCCGTCGTTGAAGAACATGTCGTCGAACAGCACGCCCGAATCCGGCGTGTCGATGGCGAGCGCATATTGCATCGCCTTCGATGTCAGGCCGATCTTCCAGCCCTTCGGGGTCAGCCCGGCATCGGTCTTGCGTTTCACCAGCGCTGCCTGGACGCGATAGGCATCCTCCATCGTCGCGTCGGGAAAATCGAGGCTGAGCAGACGGATCTGGCGGCGCGAACGCTCGGCTTCGAACAGCCTTGCCGCGGCATCTTCAACTTGCTCGGGGGTCACGATGCTGCCTCGTCGACGACGCCGTTGCGGAGCACGCCGATGCCGTCGGCTTCGACTTCGATCACGTCGCCCGGCTTCAGCCAGATCGGCGGGTCGAAGCGGGCGCCGGCGCCGGTCGGCGTACCGGTGACGATGATATCGCCTGGCACCAGCGTGGTGAAGGTGGAGACATAGGCGATGATCTTGCGGAACGAGAAGATCATCCGGCTGGTGCGGTCCTGCTGGCGCAATTCGCCATTGACGCGGGTGGTCAGCGCGATGTCGGCAATCTGCGCCTCGTCGGTGAACGGCACCAGCCACGGACCGAGCGAGCCGGTGCGGTCGAAATTCTTGCCCTGCGTGACGTTGAACTTGGCGTGCCGTACCCAATCGCGAATGGTGCCTTCGTTGCACAGGGATAGTGCCGCGATATGGTCAAGCGCATCCCTCTCGGCGATGCGTCGTCCACCCTTGCCGATGACGATGACGATCTCGCCCTCATAGTCGAGCTGCGGCGATTCCGGCGGCCGCACCAGCGGCGCGTCGTGGCCGACGAAGGAGCGGGGGAAGCGGATGAACAGCGACGGGTTCGAAGGCGCGGCCTGGCCGTCCTTGTACTCTTCGTTGCGGTCCGGGTAGTTGACGCCGACGCAGATGATCTTTTCCGGCGACGGCAGAGGGATTTCATAAGCGACGGCGCCGACTGGAAAATCGACGGCGTAGGCTTCGGCCTCTTCCGCCAGCCGCCGTAGCACGCCGGCCTCGATCACTTCGCGCAGCGTCGGCCACTGGCTGTGCCGCGCCGACAGGTCGACGACGCCCTTATCTGTGACCACGCCATAGCGCGTCTTGCCGCCGACGGTGAAGGTGGCGAGCCGCCCAGGTGCAGTCATCCCGGTCTCCGTCAGGTTCGCGTCTGTGGTCACGGTGCGATGATCGGCGACGCCGTCAAATCCGGTTGGCGTGCGGCCGCGCCGGCAAAGGTGCTGCCCTCCTCGAACCAGCTTCTCGGCGCCGGCGCGCCCCATAGCGTCTGGCGCTGCGGGTCCTTGAGGTCCCATTTGATCGGCTCCAGATCCGGATCGACCGTCTGGTAGTCCGAGCAGTAGATCTCGATGCGGTGATTGTCCGGGTCGCGGACATAAAGGAAGAAGGCGTTGGAAATGCCATGCCGGCCTGGGCCGCGCTCGATGTTTGCGAGGTAACCGGTCGTCGCCATCAGATCGAGCAGGTCGATGATGTTGAGCGGTGTCGGCACCCAGAAGGCGACGTGATGCAGGCGCGGACCCACACCGTTGGTGAAGGCGATGTCGTGGACACCGCCCTTGCGGTGCGTCCAGGCCGCCCACAGCTTTCCGCTACTGGCATCCTCGGTGTATTCGGTGACGCGGAAGCCAAGCTCGTTGTAGAAGGCGACGGACTCGTCGACATTGGGCGAGAAGCAGTTGAAGTGGTCGATGCGCAGCGGCTTCACGCCCTTGTAGAGCGCATATTTCTGATGAATCGGCGGCAGCCTTTCCATTTGGGCAAAGAACTCGAGCGGAATGCCGTGCGGGTCGCGGGTGCGGAAGGTGCGCGACTGGTACGGTCGCTCGACCCACTCGACCGGCAGGCCTTTTGCCTTGAAGAAATGCTCGGCCTTGTCGAGATCCTCATCCGAAAAAACCTTGAAGCCGAGATCGCGGGCTTCGGCGCTGCCGGCCTTCTTCAGCACGATGCAGTGGTGTCCGCGCTCTTCCAGGGCCCTTAGATAGATGGCGTCCGATGTCTCGTCGGTAACCTGCAGGCCAAGCGTGTCGACATAGAAGGCGCGGGATTTCGCAAGGTCGGTGACCGCCAGTTCGACATGGCTGAGGCGCACGATGTTGAAGGCGGGATAGAGGTTTGGTTTGGGCAGTGGCATGCGATGTCCTCCGGTCAGCCGCCGAGCTTCTGGATCGTGTGCGCTGAAGTGGCGAAGGCGATGTTCTTCGTCTCCATGTAGAAATCGAAGGAATGGTCGCCGCCGTCGCGGCCGATGCCGGAATTCTTGACGCCGCCGAACGGCGTCGGCAAATGCCGCACATTCTCCGAATTGACCCAGATCATGCCGGCGTCCAGCGCATCGGTGAAGCGGAAGGCGCGGGTAACATCCGACGTCCAGAGATAGCCGGTCAGGCCGTATTGGGTGTCGTTGGCCAGCGCCAGCGCTTCGGCCTCGTCCTTGAAGGAAATGGCGGTCAGCACCGGCCCGAAAATCTCTTCCTGGGCAATGCGCATCCTGTTGGTGGCGCCGGTAAACAGCGTCGGGCTGACATAGCAGCCACCGCCCGGACCGGCGAACTTGCCGCCGCCGGCGGCTACCACCGCGCCTTCCGATTTGCCGATCTCGATATAGGAAAGCACCTTTTCCTCGTGCACCGGATGGATCAGCGGACCAACCACCGTTTTGGGATCGAGCGGATGGCCAACCTTGATGCGCTTTGCCTTCTCCGCAACCAGATCCGTGAATGTGTCGTAGACCGAGGCTTCGACCAGAAGCCGCGACGATGAGGTGCAGCGTTCGCCGTTGAGCGAGTAGATCATGAACACGGCCGCATCCGCCGCACGTTCGAGATCGGCGTCGGCGAAGACGATCACCGGGTTCTTCCCGCCCAGTTCGAAATGCACGCGCTTCAGCGTATCGGCGCCTTGTTTCATGATCATCGAGCCGGTGCGGCTCTCACCGACAAAACCGATCGCCTTGATGTCAGGGTGCTCGGTCAGCGCCTTGCCGGCGTGCTCGCCGAGGCCGTTGACCAGGTTCCACACGCCTTTCGGCAGGCCGGCCTCCTCCGCGATCTCGACCAGCAGGCGAGCGGTCAGCGGCGAAAATTCGGCCGGCTTGTGGACGACGGTGCAGCCTGCCGCCAGCGCCGGCGCGATCTTCCATGTCGACAGCATGAACGGCGTGTTCCACGGCGTGATGATGCCGACCGGGCCGATCGGCACGCGCGTGGTGATGTTGACCTGGCCTGTCGTGCGCAGCGTCTCGCCGTCGCGCGCTTCCGGCGCGCGGTCGGCGAAGAAGCGGAAATTCTCGGCGCCGCGCAGCGCGGCCTTGGCCATGAATTTCAGCGCCTGGCCGGTGTCCATGCACTCGACGAAGGCGATCTCCTCGGCGCGCGCTTCGATCGCATCGGCTATCTTGTGCAGCAGCTTCTTGCGCCCGTCGCCCGGCATGGCGGCCCAGGCCGGGAACGCCGCCTTTGCCGCCTTGGCGGCGCGGTCGATATCGGCGGCACTGCCACGCGCGACCTTGGCCAGCGGCTTGAGATCGACCGGCGACATGCTCTCGAAGGTCGAGCCATCCACCGCCGGCACCGCTTCGCCGCCGATCTGGTTCAGCACGCCGTCGCGCTTGAAACGGGCCAGATAGGCCTCGGCCTTTTTCAGATTGCCTTCGAGGTCGGACATATCAGCTTCCGTCACTTGCCGCGCAGCCGCGGGTGGATTGCATTTTTCTTCCAGCTCAGGACCGGATCGATTTCCCTGATCTCCAGGGAAAGAGCGAAATGCGGGGTCTCGAACAGGGGGGCGAGGTATTCGCTCACGGCGGAGAAGACCGCCTCCCCGGTTCGTTTCTTGTCCTGGGCGCTGCGCCCGGTTCCAATGCGAAACGACATGTCGAGGAAAGCGTTTTCCGGCAGGCTGTCGGCGACGGCATAGGCTTCCGCGCGGAAGGCCCGCACCCGCACCGCGCCGGTTTCAAACAGCCCGGTGCCGAGCACGGTGCGCAACACCAGCGCGCACAATTCGCTCATGTCGACCTTGGCATCGAGGTTGGCCGAATACTCGATGGAAAAGTGAGGCACCGCGTCTCGTTCCCCGGATTGTTCCACTGTTGTAGTTAACGCGTTAATTACATGCAGCATCACTGAAGTCAAGCCTTGCATCCAAGTTGAGGCGACGATACGGGATGGAAAGGTCAGGTTTTGGCGTGCGGTCCCGCCGACCGCCCGCATCATTGGGGACGCTGCTTCTTGCTGCCTGAAAACACCCGTCGTTCTCTGCCGATGGCGCTGCTCCATGCCCGCGAAGTGGTGATGGCGCGGTTTCGCCCTATGCTGGCGGCGCATGACGTGACCGAACAGCAATGGCGTGTGCTGCGCGTTCTGAGCGAGGCCGGCCCTGTCGAGGCGACGGAACTTGCCGATCGCGCTTCGGTGCTGCCGCCCAGCCTGACACGCATCATCAAGACGCTCGAGGGCCGAAAATTCATCACCCGCAACAAGGCGGAAGGCGATGGCCGCCGTGTCGTGCTGACGATCGCCCCGGCGGGCTCCGCCCTTATCGATGCCTTGTCGCCGGAACGCCTCGTCATCTACCGCGACATCGAACAGCGCTTCGGACATGAGAGGCTCGAGCAATTGCTCGATCTGCTGGAGAGCCTGATCGCCGGCGAGAACTGACTGCTCCCGCTCAGCCGCCAAAACTGCCAAGCCGCGTCGGCTGCGTGTAATTGCGGTCGACATAAAGCAGCGCCGAGCCGCCGCTGCCGTGTCTGACGTCGATAACGCGGCCGATCATGACATTATGCGTGCCGACGATGTGCACATCCTCGATCTCGCAATCGAAATTGACGATCGCATCGGACAGCGCCGGCGTCCCCGAGGTCAGCGTTTGCCAGCGCGCCGCCGAATAGCGTGCCTCCATGTCCCTGGTCGCGCCGGCGAACTTGCCGGCCAGGTGCATATGGTCATGCGTCAGCACGTTGACGCAGAAGCGCCGGTTGGCGAGAAACATGGCGGCCTGCGTCGAGCGGCCGTTCATGCACACCAGCAGCGTCGGCGGTTCGTCCGACACACTGCACATGGCGGTGGCGGTGAAGCCGCCGCGCCCGGCCGGGCCATCTGTCGTGACGATGTTGACCGGCGCGCAGACCCTTGCCATGGCGTCGCGGAAATCGGCCTTCGAAATCTGCGTGGCCATCTGACATCACCCGGCCGTAGAAGCGAGCGGATTGAGCCAGGTATCTCCCGTCCAGCCGTTCTCGTCATAGTCGGCCATGCAGGTGTCGACCAGTTCTTCCATGGCCTTCAGCCGGCCGCCGCGTTCGGCGCCCTTCAGCACCTGCAGCCGCACCTCTTCCGGCGCACCGGCATAGTTGAGTTCGTAGAGCGCGTGGCGGCCGCCGAACTCGGTGCCGGTCGCGTCCCACAACAGTTTCATGATCTTGATGCGCTCGACATGGCCCATGTCGTTGGAACCGCGCACATATTGCGCGAGGTATTTATCGATCTCGGGATTGTTGAAGTCGCGCACCGATGACGGCAGGTAGATCAAGCCGGAGGCGATCACCCGGCGCACCGTGTCGATGACGCGCGGGTAGGCTTCCGACATGAAAGTCCGGTAGGCAAGGGCTGCTTCCAGGTTGGGCAGGACAGCGCCATTCGCCCAGGGGATCGGATTATAAGCCATGGCGTTGGAAAAGCTCCAGAACATGTGCCTGAGCGCGATGACCTCGCCCAGCGCCGCCTGGTTGCCTCGGAAGGCATCTCCGCCGGTGGCGCGCAGCGCCTTGGCCAGCAGGCCGGCGAGGAAGTCGAGCTTGACGGCAAAGCGTGTGCAGCCCTGGAAGCAATAGCCATGCATGAAGCCCGAAGCCGGATGGAAGGACAGGATTTTCTGCGCGTCGCGCAGCACCAGCACGTCCTCCCAGGGGATGAAGACATTGTCGAGCACCAGGATGGCATCGTTCTCGTCGAAGCGCGACGACAACGGATAGTCGAACGGAGCCGCCGCCGTGTTGGCCGTCTGCTCATAGGAGACGCGGCAGAACATCTTTACCCCCGGCGCATTCATCGGCACGATGAACATGACCGACAGCGACGGATCTTCGGTGACCGTCGCCGAACTCTGCGCCAGGAAATTGTAGTGGGTCAGCGCCGAGGACGTCGCCACCACCTTGGCGCCGGAGACATAGATGCCCGCGTCGGTCTCCTTGGTGATGTGGACGAAGACATCCTTCACCTGTTCGGCCGGCTTGTGGCGATCGATCGGCGGGTTGACGATGGCGTGGTTCATGAACAGCACGGCTTCCTGCGCACGCTTGTGCCAGGCGAGCGCATTGTCCTTGAACGGGCCGTACCAGTCGGCATTGGCGCCGAGCGTGTTCATCAGTGCCGCCTTGTAATCGGGCGTGCGGCCCATCCAGCCATAGGACATGCGTGACCACTCGGCGATCGCGGTCTGCTGGGCCGCGAGTTCGCCGGAGGATTTGGCGACGCGGAAATATTTGTGGGTGTAGCCGCCCGATCCGGTATCGGTCGGCGAGGTCAGCGTGCCCTGCCGCTTGGGATCGTGCAGCGCATCATAGAGGCGCGCCAGCGACCGCGCCGAATTGCGCATCGCCGGATGGGTGGTGACATCGGCAATGCGCTCGCCGTTGATGTAGACCTCGCGGCCGTCGCGCAGGCTCCCCATATACTCGGCCCCGGTGAACGGGCGCCCATTGTCGGCACGAAAGTCTTCCGATCGCATGATGTTCCTCCACTTATGGCATCAACTCTAGCGCTCCTGGCAAGGATCGGTTAGGACGTAACGGCAAAACCGATTGGACTTTTTCCGGCGCTATGAGCCTCAATTCCATTCCTGATTTCTTTGTCTATGGCGAGCCGGTGCGGCCGCTCGATGTCGGCTTCCTGCATGTCGAGACGGTGCTTGCGCGCGGCAATATTCATCTCGGCCAGGTTGCCGCGCACAAGCATCCGCAAATGGGCCAGATCACCTACTGGACCAGCGGCTCCGGCACCTACCGCATCGAAGACCAATCCTGGGACTTTTCGGCGCCGGCCGTCAGCTTCGTTCCGAGCACTATCGTGCACGGCTTCTCGATCGGGCCCGGCACCGACGCCATCGTCGTCTCGGTCGCCGACGATGCGCTTGGGGCAATAGCCGCTCACGGCCTGCTGCCATTGGACCGGCCGGTCTTTGCCGATGGCCATCCTCAGCATGTCGCGTGGAAAAGGCTGGCGGCGGTGCTGGAGATGATCGCCGCCGAATATGCCGAGGCGCAGGCGGGCAGTGACAAGACCCTGCCGGCGCTGATCGCCGTCGCGCTCTCGCACATCGCGCGCCTTGGTCCCGAGGTGAAGGATGCCACCGGTTCTTCCGATGCTGCATTGGCGCGCGGCTTGCGCTGTCTGGTCGATGCGCATTTCCGCGACAACTGGCCCGTCGACCGCTACGTCGAGGCGCTGGCCACGACACCGCATCTTCTCGACAAGGCCGCCCATACGGTGCTTGGCAGCGGCGTCAAGCGACTCATCGGCGAGCGACGGTTGGTGGAGGCCAAGCGCTTGCTGCTGTTCACCGTGCGCACCGTCGAGGACATCGCCTACGAAATCGGCTTCGAAGATCCGGCCTATTTCTCACGCTTCTTCCGGGAGCGGGTTGGCCAGGCTCCCGCCGCCTGGCGCCGCGCGCAGCTGGGGCAGAGTTGAAGCTTCGGCGCCGGCCAGGATCAGGCGTTTGGGCCGACACGCCGGCCAGGCACGGCGCCGCCGAGTTGATCCACTTGTTGATAGGTGTTGCCGCGCAGCATCACCCCGCGCACGGCGCGGCGCATCGAGATGATGTCGCCGCGAAACTTGCTGGTGTTTTTTCGTCGCTTCCAAACGGTTCGTTATTTGAACCACCATTTTATGTGCTATGAGCGGACTGCAAGGTGGATTGGCTTTCGTCCCATGCGAAGTATCTTGAGGATGCACGATGAGCACAGTCGGCAAAGCGATATCGCTGTTGGAGCAGTTCACGCTCGGCGAACCGGAGATCGGCCTGTCCGAGCTCGCCCGCAAAACCGGCCTCGACAAGGCGACGGCGCGGCGCCTGCTGATGGCGCTGGCGGACCACCGCTTGATCGAACAGGAGCCGGCAAGCCGCCGCTACCGGCTCGGCGCCGGCCTGTCGCGGCTGGCCCGCTTTCGCGACGCGCATTTTCCCTTCGTGCGCGTGGCAGCACCTGTGGTTCGCGAGCTGGCGCTGGAAACCGGCGAGACGGTGCATCTGTCGGAATTCAGCGCCGGCGCACTGCTGACCGTCCACGTCGAACTCTCGGCAAAGGCCAACCGGGTCAATGTCGATGTCGGCCAGGTGCTGCCCTTGCACGGCACCGCCTCCGGCATCGCCTTTCTCGCCGCTTCGCCTCGGGAAGCGGCCGAGGCCTATGTCGACAAGCCGTTGCCGACCTTCACGCCACACACGGTGACGCAGCCCGACAGGCTGATGAAGGCGATCCGGCTTGCCGCCAAGCGCGGCTATTCCTCGAGCTCCCAAGGCTATGAAGAAGGCGTGCACAGCATAGCCGCGGCAATCCTCGGCTCCGATGGGCGTCCTCTCGGTGCGCTCGCGGTGGCCTCGCCTGTGTCACGCGCCGATGACAGCATGGCGGCCAGCCAGGGCGAAGCGGTGATCCAGGCGGCGCGGCTGATTTCAGCGCGCCTGGCCGGCGAAGCCTGACATCTCTACCGTCGCAGGGGAGATGATTAGCGGGTTAAGTTCCCAGCGGCGCACCGGCCTTGCCGCGAGACCGGAACGCTTCGTCTGGGACAGGCGGCTGGAGCGCAGCAAGGAAGAATTGTTGTCGCCCGCCCGCGGGTCGCCCACGATCTCGGAAATCGCCTTTGCCTGCGGGTTCAATTCGAGTGCGCATTTTTCGCGCGCGTTCGAGAGCCGGTACGATGTGGCCCGCGGGAGTTGCGCCAGAGGCTGAGGGCGGTGGTGCATTAAGGGGTGGGCCGTTTGCCGGATCTCGGAGAGCGCCGTAGCTCGCCGAAAGCCGGCATCCGGCAGCAAGTTCTACATATTGGCAGCGGTTGGCCGCACGATCACTTCGTTGACGTCGACGCCATCGGGTTGATCAAGCGCAAAACGGATCGCCCGTGCAATGGCGTCCGGTGTGAGCGACTTCTGCCGCCATTCTTTCAGAGCCGTGGCGACCTGAGGATCGCTGATATCGTCGCCCAGTTCGGTTGCGGTCACTCCGGGGGAGATGATCGTGGCGCGGATGTCGTCATGCTCCTGCCGCAGCCCCTCCGTGATTGCCCAGACGGCATATTTCGTGCCGCAATAGACCGCCGCGGTGGGCAGCACGATATGCGCACCGACCGAGGCGACATTGACGATATGCCCATTCTTCTGGGCGACGAAGCGCGGCAGCACCGCGGCGATCCCATTCAGCACGCCGCCGATGTTGACATTGATCATGCGAGACCACTCATCGCGCTTCAGCGCGGCAAGCGGCGACAGCGGCATGACGCCGGCATTGTTGACCAGCACATCGATCTGCCCGAATTCGGCATGAGCGGCATCGGCAAAGGCGTCGAAATTCGCCGCGTCAGTCACGTCGAGTTCGCGCCACGCGACGCCTTTGCCTATTTCTGCGGCCAGCGCCTTGAGCCGCTCGGTGCGGCGGGCCCCGATGAACAGTCTGGCGCCGGCACCGGCAAGTTCCCGAACCGTCGCTTCGCCGATGCCGCTGGAGGCGCCGGTGATGAGTACAACCTTGTCTTTAAGTCCCGTCATGATCGTTCCTTTTTCGCTGCGGTGACGGGGAGATAGATGGCGCGAACCGGCAAAGGCCGGTAGCGTGATCGTCCAAAGAGTTTGCACGATCCTCCAAATGAACTCGAAATGCCTTGCAACATTTCGCGCCATGAAGATTTATGCGGCATGGAGAAAATCAATGAACTCGCCGAGCTGATCACCCGCTTTGCGCCGAAATCTGGCATGGCCGGCACTGCGGTGCCGCGGCTGTCGCTCATTCGCGCCAACCAGCCCAGTGCACCCGTGCCTGCGGTCTACGAGGCGTCGCTTTGCATAATCGCCCAAGGATCGAAGCGCGTCTCGCTGGCCGACCAGAGCGTGGTCTATGACGCATCGAGCTACCTGCTCGTCTCGGTCGACCTGCCGCTGGTCGGGCATGTGTTGGAGGCGAGCCCGGCGGCGCCCTACCTCTGTTGCAAGATAGATTTTGATTCCACCGCGCTGGCCGAACTGCTTGTGAAAGAAGGACGTGCATCCCCCAGCAGGGATCTGCCGGTGTTAGCTGCCTATCCAAGTGACCCCGACCTGATTGATGCCGCCTGTCGGCTTGTCAGGCTGCTCGATCGCCCCGAGAGCGTCACCGTGCTGGCGCCGCTGATCGAACGCGAAATCCTTTACCGGCTCCTCACCGGACCGCACGGTGACACGCTTCGCCAGATGGCGTCGGTGGACAGCCACCTGAACCAGGTCAGCCGCGCCATCGCCACGATCCGCAATCATTTCCAGGCACAACTGCGCATCGAAGAGATTGCGGCGGCATCAGGCATGAGCGCGTCGTCCCTTCATGCCCATTTCAAGGCGATTACGCGCATGACCCCGCTCGAATACCAGAAGCAGCTGCGCCTGCAGGAGGCGCGAAGGATTATGCTTGCCGGCGGCGCAAACGCAGGCACGGCCGGGTTCGCGGTGGGCTATGACAGCCCTTCGCAGTTCAGCCGAGAATATCGTCGCCTGTTCGGTGCGCCGCCCCGGAAAGATATTGACCGCCTTCAGGCAACACCCAGTTCGGCTGCGGCTTATTGAGTTTTCCGAGCGGCATGCGCCAGCCATGGCTGGTCAGGAGCCAGCCGCCTCCAGGTGGCGAAGCGTCCGATCATGCTCGGTAGAACTCCCGGTACCATTCGACAAAGCGCGGAACCCCTATTTCGATCGGGATTTTGGGCTTGAAGCCGGTCGCCTCCTCGAGCGAGCTGACATTGGCGAAAGTTGCCGGAACGTCGCCTGGCTGAAGTGGCCTGAGGTTGCGGTTTGCCTTGCGTCCCAGCGCGTCTTCGAGCACCTCGATCAATCGGTTCAGTTGAACGGGCGAATTGCCGCCGATGTTGTGAATCCTGAACGGGGCGTTGCTGGTCGCTGGGTCTGGCGCGACACTTTTCCACTCAGGATTGGGTGTCGCGGGTTGCTGCATGACGCGGATAATACCTTCGACAATGTCGTCGATATAGGTGAAATCCCGCTGCATGTTGCCATAGTTGAAGACCTCGATCGGCTCGCCGGCGAGGATAGCCTTGGCGAAGATGAACAGCGCCATGTCCGGCCGCCCCCACGGACCATAGACGGTGAAAAAACGCAGCCCGGTGGTCGGCAGTCCAAACAGATGGCTGTATGTGTGCGCCATCAGCTCGTTCGCCTTCTTGCTTGCGGCGTAAAGGCTGAGCGGATGGTCCGCCGGATCGTGCACGGAAAACGGCATGCGGGTGCTGCCGCCATAAATCGAACTCGACGATGCATAGACCAGATGGCCGACGGACGCCTGCCGGCATCCTTCCAGGATGTTGACAAAGCCGCTGAGGTTGCTTTCCACATAGGCGTGCGGATTGCTGATCGAATAGCGTACGCCGGCTTGCGCCGCGAGATTGACGACAACCTCCGGCGCGGCCGAAAGGAAGAGCTCCGAAATACGGTCCCGCTCCGTGAGATCGGCATGCTCGAAACAAAAATTCGAAAACGCTTTCAGCCGCTCGAGACGAGCCTGCTTCAGGCTGACGTCATAATACTCGTTCATGGAGTCGAGGCCGATAACCTGGCCTCCTTCGGCAAGCAGCCTCAGGCAAAGATGAAACCCTATGAACCCGGCTGCGCCGGTGATCAGTATCGGCCTGCTTGATGTCACTGCATATCCTAGCGTTAATTTCAGGCGAGCTTTACAAGCTCCAGTATTTTATGTTGTCGGGAACTTCATTGGGCTTGATGGCCGACTTGACATCGAACAGTGTCCCCCCCGGCCTGATCATTTGAAAAAGACGCGCTCTTTCGTTGGTGAGATATTGCCTGTGAGGCACCGCCAGAACAAGCGCCTGCAAATCGTTTATCTCATCGAGCGGCAGGATTGTTTCGCCGTGATCACGCCGAGCGGTTTCGACATCGGCAAGGGGATCATGGACTTTGGGGACAATTCCGAACTGCCTTAGTTCCTTGACCATGTCGAAAACGCGGCTGTTGCGCAAATCCGGCACGTCCTCCTTGAATGTCAGCCCGAGAATGCCGACAGAAGCCCCTTTGACGGGCGTGTCAGAACCAATCAGCCGTTTGACAACCTGCTGGGCGACGAAGGCCCCCATGCCGTCATTGATGCGACGTCCGGCGAGGATGATCTGCGGATGGTAACCTTCGGCCTCGGCCTTGGCGGTCAAATAATATGGATCGACGCTGATGCAGTGGCCGCCGACGAACCCCGGTTTGAAGGGAAGGAAGTTCCATTTCGTCGACGCAGCATCAAGAACATCCTGCGTCCGGATATCGAGCCGCTCGAAGATCATTGCCAGTTCGTTCATCAGCGCGATGTTCAGATCGCGCTGGGTGTTCTCGATAACCTTCGCTGCCTCGGCCACCTTGATCGACGGGGCGCGGTAGACGCCGGCATCGATGATACGGCCATAAACGTTCGCGACGCGCTCCAGCGTCTCGTTATTCTCGCCGGAGACGACTTTGACGATCTTTTGCAGCGAGTGTTCCCGATCGCCGGGGTTGGCGCGTTCGGGCGAATAGCCGAGGGCAAAGTCGCGGGGATGTCGCAGGCCGGAAACCTGCTCGATGATCGGCCCACAGAAATCTTCGGTCACACCTGGATAGACTGTCGACTCAAAAACGACGACGGCGCCTTTGCTCACCGCCTCGCCGACGAGTTCGGACGCCAGTTTCAAAGAAGCTAGATCGGGAGCGCGATTTGCGTCGATAGGGGTTGGCACGGCGACGATGAAGAAAGTAGCGCCTTTCAACATCTCCCGGTCGGTGGTCAGCCCTATCGAGGTCTCCTTGAGCGCCGTTGCGTCAACTTCCCCCGTACGATCGACGCCGCCACGCAATTCCCCGATCCGACGCTCGCTGATGTCAAAAGCTATGGTGCCGGGGAAAACCTTCCCAAAGGCAATGGCTACCGGCAGGCCGACATAACCCAGGCCGATAACTGCAATGCGTTCGGACATCCGTGGGGTTCCTCGAGCCACCTGTTGAGCCGACGTGCTTGTATGGCAGGCTGTTGGCCAATTCAACGATGCTCTATCGCGAAGAGGAATGTCTCACGAAAAATGGTCGTTGCCATTTTCATGTTGCCATCCGCCGATGCCATCGATGTTGTGGATAAAATCCAGCAGGACCGGGTTTCGAGCCACTCTCTGCTGCGGATTGGGGTGAACCGTCAGGTTCTGCCGGCCATCTACGCAGCGGCGGCCCTGACGACAGGGCTGATATTCTCTGCTGCCAATCCATAGGCCACTATCGGCCTCAATCGTGCCTTCTGATCAAACCAAATGCCGGGATCGGAATTCGCATCGGCACCGAGCGGATCTGCGAAATTTCAGTTTGGTCCTTGTGCATTGGCTGCGGACACGTCGTATCCTGCGTGTGGCGACCGATATCTGGTCGATCAGCATTTGCCTGGGAGCAGAAATTGGCCAGACTCTATGACAGCCGCAGACGCATTCTCGTTACCGGGGGCGCAGGGTTTATCGGCTCGCATCTTATTGACCGCCTGTTGGAACGAGGCGACGAAATCTTGTGTGTCGACAACCTTTTCACCGGATCAAAGCGCAATATCGACCATTTGGCCAAGCATCCCCGCTTCGAATTCATGCGCCATGACGTGACCTTTCCGCTCTACGTCGAAGTCGATGAGATTTACAACCTGGCGTGTCCGGCCTCGCCTGTTCACTACCAGTACGACCCGGTTCAGACGATCAAGACCGCCGTGCACGGCGCCATCAATGTTCTTGGATTGGCAAAGCGGCTGAAATGCAAAGTCTTTCAGGCCTCCACCAGTGAGGTCTATGGTGACGCGTCTGTGCATCCGCAGCCCGAGAGTTACTGGGGCAATGTAAACCCGATCGGGCCGCGCTCATGCTACGATGAAGGCAAACGCTGCGCCGAAACGCTGTTCTTCGACTATCACCGACAACATGGCTTGTGGGTCAAGGTCGCGCGGATTTTCAATACGTTCGGGCCGCGCATGCACCCGGCAGACGGCAGGGTTGTCTCAAATTTCATCGTGCAGGCGCTTCGTGGTGAACCGATAACCATTTTCGGCGACGGCTCACAGACAAGGTCGTTTTGCTACGTCGACGACCTGGTGAGCGGCATGCTGCGCCTCATGGATACGGGGCCGGAGGTGACCGGTCCAGTAAACATCGGCAATCCAAGGGAAGTAACGATCAGGCGCTTGGCCGAACTGACGACGCAGATGACCGGATCAGGTTCGGATATAATTTACCGCGATCTTCCGCAAGACGATCCGCGGCACCGCCAGCCCGATATCACCCTTGCCAAAAGGCTTGTCGGCTGGGAGCCGACGGTGACTTTAGAAGCCGGGCTGCAACAGACGATCGACTATTTCAAAGCCCTGCTGCCGAAGGTTTCCACAAACTCGCCTTGACCCGGCACCGCAGTGCAACCGTCAAGTCTGACCGATCACCGTCGTGGTAGCGACGCCTTTTGCAGTCGACTCCGGTAGGCTTGAAGTTTTTCGAATTCTAATTATTTTAAGCTTGAAATTATTTTGAAGATCCATGGCGCTTCATCCGTCCGAGCCGGGACACCGGCATTTGGCGGAGAGCAGAAGGAGGAGGAAGATTTGCCGTTGTTCCGGAATAAAACTCCATGAACACAGCACGATTTTCCGAGAGTGTCACAGGCAAGATCGTCGATGGCGTTCTCATCGTCACGATCGAAAATCCGCCGGTCAACGCGCTGTCCCTCCATGTCAGGGCCGGACTGATGGCTGCGCTTGGGCGTGCGGCGTCGGATGAAGTGTCTGCCGTGGTGCTGACCGCCATTGGGCGCACCTTCATCGGTGGCGCCGATATCAAGGAATTCGGCAAGCCCGCTATCGGGCCCACACTGCCTGACGTGATCGAAGCGATGGAGAGCTTCGCCAAACCGATCGTCGCGGCAGTAGGCGGCGCGGCGCTCGGCGGCGGCTGCGAGATTGCGCTGGCCTGCCACTACCGGGTGGCCAGCAAGGCGGCCAGCTTCGGCCTGCCCGAGGTCAAGCTCGGGTTAGTGCCCGGGGCCGGCGGAACCCAACGCCTGCCCCGCCTCATCGGCACGGTCGCCGCAATTGACCTGATCGGCACGGGTCGGCCCGCAAATGCCGACGAAGCTCTCGCTCTCGGTCTGATCGATACCATTGCGGACGATCTTCCCGAAGGCGCGCTCGATGTCGCCCGCCGTCTCGTTGGCCAACCGCTGCGGCGCACGGGTGCGCTTTCCGTCCCGCGCTCGCAACCTGAGGCCGACGCGGCAGCCGCAAGAAAGGTGCTTTCCCGCAGCCGTGGACAGATCGCGCCTGCAGAGGCCGTGAGACTGGTCCGGGCCGCGTCCACGGCCAGACTTGAGGACGGTCTTGTGCACGAACGCGCGACCTTCCTGCGCCTCCGGGATTCTCGCGAGGCGGCAGCGTTGCGCCACGTCTTCTTTGCCGAGAGGCAAGCCAGCAAAGTCGACAGGCTGGAGGGTATCACGCCTCGCAAGGTCGAGACCGTCGGTATCGTCGGAACCGGCCTGATGGGTGCAGGCATCGCGGTCTCGGCCTTGAATGCCGGCTATCGCGTAATCGGCATCGAGCAGAACGACGACGCCGCGGCAAAAGGATACGAGCGGATCGCCGGCCTTCTCGACAAGTCGGTCCAATCCGGCCGACTCACCGATCATGCCCGCAGGGAGGCGCTGAGCCGGTTTGAAGCGGCCAGTGACGCCGGCAGGCTGGTGCAGGCCGATCTGGTCATCGAGGCAGTGTTCGACGATCTCGCGGTAAAAACCGAACTCTTCCGGAAGCTTGATCGTATCGTCCGCCCCGACGCCATACTGGCGACCAACACCAGCTACCTCAACCCCGACGAGATCGCCTCGGCAACCGCCCGGCCCGAACGGATCGCCGGCCTGCATTTTTTCTCCCCGGCCAACGTCATGCGGCTCACCGAAGTGGTGGATTGCGCGGCGACGGCGCCCGATGTGCTCGCCTCGGCTATCGCGTTCGTCAGGAAACTCGGCAAGCTGCCTGTCGTGTGCGGCGTTACCGAGGGTTTCATCGGCAACCGCCTCTATTCGGCCTACCGCCGCGAGGCGGAGTTCATGGTGGAGGATGGCGCAGCACCGGAAGAGGTGGATGCCGCGCTGGAGGCCTGGGGCTTCCCGATGGGGATCTTCGCGGTCAACGACATGGCTGGGCTGGAGATAGCCTGGGCGCGGCGCAAGCGACAGGCGGCGATGCGCGATCCGCAAGCACGTTATGTCGAGATCGCCGACCGGCTGTGCGAGGCCGGCCGCTTCGGCCGCAAGACCGGGCGCGGCTGGTACGATTATTCCGACGGCGAGCGCAGGAGCGACCCGCAAGTGGCGGCGCTGATCGAGGCCGTTCGGGCGGCCAAGGACATCGTGCCGCGCCGCTTTTCGCCCGATGAGATCGTCACGCGCTTGCTGGCGGCAATGGCCGACGAGGGCAAGGCATTACTCGCCGAAGGCATCGCGGCGCGTGCCTCCGACATCGATCTGGTGATGATCAACGGCTATGGCTTCCCGGCCCACAAGGGCGGGCCGATGTTCCGCGCCGGAGAGGTTTAAGGACCAGCTACGACAGCCTTGCGATGACGGCGCGCAGTGCCTCGCCGAAACGCCTGACCTCGTCGACCGTGTTGTAATGGACCAGCGAGGCGCGGATGGCGCCGCTGTCCATCGACAGGTTGAGACGCTTCATCAGCCGGGGCGCATACATATGGCCGTCGCGGATGCCGATCTGCATGTCAGCCATTTCCTCGACGATCCGCTGCGGCGACAGCTTGCCGATGTTGAAGCAGAATGTCGGCACGCGTTCGTTGATGCGGGCTTCCTCGGCGACGCCGTAGATCGTGGCATTGCATCCCTTGAGCACGGCGAGCATCTCACGCGCCAGGAGCACTTCGTAATCGCGGATGGCGCCCATGCCGGCAACGATGTTGTCGCGCCGCGAGCGGTTGTTGGAGGGCGCCAGATTGCGGCCGATCAGTTCCAGGTACTGCACTGCGGCATCCATGCCCGAGACGTTCTCGTAGATGAAGGTGCCTGCCTCGACCTTGTAAGGCGGCTCGTCGGGGATGAAATCCTCGCGGAAGGTCGGCAGCCGCTTCAGCGTTTCGAAGCGGCCCCACAGAAAGCCCATATGCGGCGAGAAATTCTTGTAGCCGGAGCAGACGAGATAATCACAGTCCCAGGCCTGCACGTCGATCAGCCCGTGCGGTCCGTAATGCACGCAGTCAAGGAACACTTCGGCGCCGGCCGCATGCGCGATCGCGGCCACCGAAGCGACTTCGACGATCGAGCCGATCGAATGCGCGGTCACCGTGCAGGCGACGAGACGGGTGCGATCGGAAACCAGCGGCTTGAGGTCGTCGACATGCAGGTTGCCGTCCTCGCGCATGCGCCACCATTTGAACTTGGCTCCGGCGGGCTCCAGCGCCAGCCACGTGGCGATGTTGGCGTCGTGGTCCATATCGGTGATGACGATCTCGTCGCGCTCTGTGTCCTTGGCCAGCATCTGGCCGATGCCGAGGCTGACCAGGCGAATGAACGAGGTGGCGTTCATGCCGAAGCAGATTTCCGACGGACTGTAGGCGTTGATCAGCAAGGCCACGCTCGTCCGAGCATCCGCAACCGATTGGTCGACCGTGACCGAGCGCCCATAGCGACCACCACGCTGCACATTGTGCGAGACCAGGTGATTGGTCACCGCGTCGAGCACGCTCTGCGGGATCTGCGCGCCGGCGGCGTTGTCCATGAAGATGAAATCACCGGCGCGCTGCAAGGCCGGAAACATGGCGCGGATGGTGTCGACCGGAAAGCCGCCGGCGGCTTGGGAATTGCTCAACTGTATCTCCTGCGAATGGCTTGGGAAGCGGGACGGTTGATGAGGTCAGCGCGTCTTCTCGGTCTTGAAGCGGTCTTCGAGCAGGCTGACGAGGCGGACCATCGGCCAGAGGAAGATGAGATAGACCAAAGCGGCGCCGATCAGCGGCGAGGGATTGGCATAGAGCGACTGCGCGTTGGTCGCTTCCTTCAACAGTTCAGGCAGCGCAACGGTGGAAGCGAGCGACGTGTCCTTGAACATCGAGACGCAATTGCTGGTCATCGGCGGGATGACGACGCGGATCGCCTGCGGCAGCACCACCTTGCGCAAGGTCAAAAGGAAAGGCAGGCCGAGCGCCTGTGCTGCCTCGAATTGGCCTTTCGGAATGCTCTCAATGCCGGAGCGGAACACTTCTGCTGAATAGGCCGACATGATGATGGCGAACGCCGTCACGGCGGAGGCCCAGGACGACAGACGGATGCCGAGGAAGGGCAGCGCATAATAGATCAGGATCAGCACCACCAGCACCGGCAGGGCGCGGAAGATGTCGGTGTAGCCGACCGCCAGCCAGCGCAGCGGCTTCGGCGCATAGAGCCGCAACAGGCTGATCCCCAGGCCGATGGGAATGCCGATGCCGATACTCAAAATGCCGAGCAGCAGCGTGTTCAGGAAGCCACGCAACAGCGCCGGCAGGCTGGACATTATCACGTCAGGATTGAAGAAGGTGTCGATCAGCGACATGGGAGCGTTCCCGAACCCCAGAGCAAAGGATGCTCAAGTTAAAACCAATCGACCTTGCCTCCGATGAGGCTATCCGTGTGGCAGCAGGCGCCGGAGCGTGAAATGAATCGTGCCGGCCTGGGAGCCGGCACGATTTAAGTGCATTGCCGGTCAGGCCTTGGGCAGCGGCATTTCCTTGACCGTCGAGGAATCGGCTGGCGCGTCGCTGCCGAACCACTTCTTGTGGATCGCGGCCAGCGTTCCGTCCTTCTTCATCGCGGTCAGCGCGTCGTTCAGCTTGCCGAGCAGCGGATGGTCCTTGCTCATCATCAGGCCGTACTGTTCGCCGGTCTTGATGCGCTGCTTGACCTTCAGGTCCTTCATCTTGGTGAAGGAGTATTCCATGCCCGGAATATCGCTGACGGCGGCGTCCACGCGGCCCGCGCTGAGGTCGAGCAGAAGATTCTGCTGCGTGTCATAGCCCTTCACGTCGCTGTAGCCGTCAGCCTCCTGATGCGCCTTGACCCAGGTCTCGCCGGTCGAGCCTGAAAGCACGCCGACGATCTTGCCCTTGAGGTCGGCCTCGGTGTTAACAGCGCTATCGGTCTTCGTCGCAATGCCCATGTCGGAGTCATAATAGGGCTGGGTGAAGGACAGCGTTTTCAGTCGCTCCGGCGTGATGGTGATGGAGGAGATCGCGACATCGATGCGGTTGGAACTGACAGCCGCGAACAGCGCCTGGAAGCCGAGGTCGGCAATGTCGGTGGTCATGCCGGCACGCTTGGCCGCTTCGTTGACGATGTCGACTTCAAAGCCCTCGAACGTGCCGCTCTCGTTCTTGTATTCGAAGGGCGGATTGGTCGGGTAGGCGCCGACATTGAGCACATCGGCGGCAAAGGCGGTGGCCGGGCCGGCAGCGATGCCGATCGTGGCGGCGAGAAGAAGCAGGTTGCGACGAGTGAAGCTCATTTTGTGTTCCCTCTGGTTGTGATCGGGCGGGTTTGCTCCCGCACGGTTTGTTGCCGTCCCACCTCCCAGCGGGGCGTCAATTTATGGCGGCGACCATGCGCTCGAGCGCGGTCGCTATCTGGTCGCGTTCACGGCACACGCACATCCGCAGGAAGGCCGCTGCCGAATTTCCAAAGAGGTGGCCGGGAGCCAGCCCGACGCGCGCCGTCTCCAGTATCCTGGCGCAGGCCTGCCGGGCGTCGCTTTCGCCGTCCATGGCAAAGAAGGCATACATGCCTCCGCGCGGTTTCGTCGGCAGGATGATGCCGGGAATCTGGGCCAGCCTGTCATAGGCAAGGTCGAGGCCGGTTTTGATCCGCTGCCTGATCTCCTCGACCAGCGGCTCGCCTTGGCGGATGGCGGCGACAGCGCCTGCCTGGATAGGCGCGGCGGTGCCGCTGTTGATGTACTGCGTCATGGCGCCAAGCTGGTCGGCCACCCCCGACGGATGCGTCAGCCAGCCGATGCGCCAGCCGGTCATCGCCCACGCCTTCGAAAAACTGTTGACCGACAGCACCCGGTCGCCATCCTCGGCGATCTGCAGGATGGAAGGAGCAACATTGCCGTCGAAATAGAGCCGGCCATAGACCTCGTCGGAGATGATCCAGATGCCGGTGCGCCGGCTGAAGTCGAGCAGCGCCTGCATCTCCTCGCGCGACGCGGTCCAGCCGGTCGGGTTGGACGGCGTCGACAGGAAGATCGCGCGTGTGCGCGCATCGCAAGTGGCGAACAGCCGGTCGAGATCGAGATGCCAGTCGCCCTTGAAGTCGAGCGAAAACGGCCTTGGCTCGCCGCCGATCAGATGGATGGCGTTGTGGATGTTGGGCCATTGCGGCGCGACATAGACGACGTTGCTGCCGGTATCGACCAGCAGTTCCAGCGCCAGGTACAGCGCCTGCATGCCGCCGGGCGTGACCGTGGTGCGCGCAATCGGGATCGTCCGGCCGTGAATGCGCGTTTGGTATTCCGACAGCGCCTCGTTCAGTAGGGGGTGCCCACGCATGTTAGGGAAGTAGAACGTCTGGCCTTCATCGAAGGCGGCCTTCGCCGCGTCGCGGATGAAAGCGGGCGTCACCATGTCGCCTTCGCCGTACCAGAGCGCGATCACGTCGCCCAGTTCTCGGGCGCGCACGGCAAGGTTGGCAATGTTTTCGGTGTGCAGGTCACGGATCTGGGCACGTACGCCGTCGAAAGCATAACGCGCGCTGGACGATGACTGGGGCAGTATGAACGACAAGGACTGAAACCCCTCCCACCCGGAGCACCGCGACGGACTGCCCGGCAAGCCCCACCGGCACGACAGTCGCCATCGAGTTTGGATGCTATCCAATGTGCTGCGCTTTTCAAGGAAAAAGTTTTAAGCTTAAAAAGTTTTTGCCCGATCCCGCCCGTCTACCGCAGCTCGGCGCGCGCAGCGGTGCAGTTGGCCGCAGCGCCGGCGCCAAGAAACATCGTATCGCTGGCCAGCACGAAGAAGCTCGCGCCGATAGCGGCCCACTGGCTGATCGTCTGTGGGCTGGCGCAAAATATACCCGATGTCCTGCCATGCGCGACGGTCGCGCGGATGATCCTTGTGATCGCCTCATTGAGCTTGTCCACGCCTTTCGGCCCGATCGCATCGATCGACACGGAGAGATCGCCGGGGCCGACGAAGACCACATCGATGCCGTCTATGGCCGCGATCGCCTCGATGTTGGCCAGCCCCTCCGATGTCTCGACCTGGACCGCGACGACCACCCTATCATTGGCCGCGGCCAGATATTCGGGAATGCGATAGCCATAGCCGGCCGCGCGGCCAGGCCCGACGCCGCGCTCGCCCAGCGGCGGATAGCGCGAGGCTTTCACCGCCGCCTCGGCCTGAGCAGCGGTCGAGACGCGCGGCACGAGCACGCCTTGTGCGCCGCTGTCGAGCGCCGCCTGGATAGCTTCCGGCGCATGACCGGGAACACGCACCATGGCCGGCACGCGATGCACGTCGGCCGCGCGCACCATGGTTTCGATCGTGTCGCGCGCGATCTGGGCATGTTCCCAGTCGATGCAGACGAAGTCGAGGCCGGTGAGCGCCATCACTTCGACGGCGACGGGATGGGGAATAGCGGCGAAGGAGCCGACGAGATTGGTCTTGCCGATGCACTTCTGACGGAACGCGCTCATATCCATCCCCTTTTCCCCTCCGAATTCATATCCGCAATCGGCGGCGAGGCGAAGCTATTTCAGGCTTGAAATATTTTTGCGCGGGCCTAGCGTGTCGGTCTCCCGCCACGAGTTCCCATGATGATCAAAACGCATCCCCTGCACGGCTCGAACAAACTGAAGCTCGGCGTCTTTTCGACCAATGCCGATGGCGGTCTGGCCATCACCGATGTGCCGGAACGCTGGACGGCAAGCTGGCAGGACAATCTGACGGCGGCGCAGATCGCCGACCGCGCCGGGCTGGAATTTATGCTGCCGATCGCGCGCTGGCGTGGCTTTGGCGGCCGCAACAAGGTGCGCGAATGGTCGTTCGAGACCTTCACCTGGGCAGCAGCCCTGGCGGTGGCCACCGAGCAGATCGGCCTGTTCATGACCGTGCATGTGCCGCTGGTGCATCCGCTCTATGCCGCCAAGGCGCTGGCAACTGTCGACCATATCAGCCAGGGCCGCGCCGGCCTGAACATCGTCTGCGGCTGGAACCCGAAGGAATTCGGCATGTTCGGCACGCCTTTGGTCGAGAAGGGCTACGACCAGGCCGCCGAATGGATCGAAATCCTGGAAAAGCTCTACGCCTCGGACCAGCCTCTGGACTATGAAGGCACCTACTATCGCCTCAAGGAGGCGGTGAGCCGGCCGGCGAGCCTGCAGGTTCCACGCCCGGTGACCATGAACGCTGCTTTCGGTGGCCCGGGCCGGGATTTCGCCGCCGCCCGATGCGATTATCTGTTCACGACCTTTTCGGAAATGAGCGATGCCGGCAAGCATGTCGCCGACATCAGCGAGCGGGCCGACAAGGTTGGCCGCAACGTCGGCGTCTACACGGTGGCGCATGTCGTCTGCCGTCCAACCATGGAAGAGGCGCAGGCCTACTACACGCGCTATGCCGTCGATCTGGTCGACCACGATGCGGTCGATGCTCATATGGCAGGCAAGAAGGAGTTCTCGCAGTCGCATGACCCGCATGCCTATGACCGCTACCGGCAGCGTTTCGCCGGCGGCGCCGGCACCTACCCGCTGGTTGGAACGCCGGAGACGATTACCGCCGAGATGGCGGCAATAGCCGGGCATGGCTACCAGGGCATCGCGCTGTCGTTCGTCAACTACACCCAGGAACTGCCCTATTTCTGCGACCACGTATTTCCGCTGCTGAAGCGGGCGGGGCTGCGCTGCTGATCAATCCGGGAATAACGAATTCGTTAATCCGGAATGACGGCGGTTGCCTGAATTTCGATCTTGGCGCGATCTTCCACCAGCGCCACCACCTGCATGGCGGCCATCGCTGGGAAATGCCGGCCGATCACCTCGCGATAGGCCTCGCCTATACCCTTGAGATTGCCGAGATATTCGGCCTTGTCGGTGAAATACCAGGTCATCGCGGTGATGTGCCGTGGCTCCGCGCCGGCTTCCGCCAGCACGGCGACGATGTTTTGCAGCGTCTGCCGCACCTGGCCGGCGAAATCGTCGGTCTCGAACTGGCACTGCCCGTTCCAGCCGACCTGTCCGCCGACGAAGACGAGCCTGCCGCGCGCGGCAATGCCGTTGGCGTAGCCGACCGGTTTCGCCCAGCCCTCCGGCTGCAGGATCTCGTGCATTTTCAAGCCTCCCCGGTATTCTTAAAACCAAATCTCAAAATCAAATACGTCGCTGTCAGGCCGCGCCCATCACCTGCCGTGCGATCACCACCTTCTGCACATCGGATGCGCCCTCGTAGATGCGTAGCGCGCGGATCTCGCGATAGAGGCTCTCGACGATATGGCCCTTGCGGACGCCGTCCCCCCCATGCAGCTGCACAGCCTTGTCGATCACCTCTTGCGCCTTGTCGGTGGCGAACAGCTTGGCCATCGCCGCCTCGCGGGTGACACGAGCCGCGCCCATGTCCTTGGTCCAGGCAGCGCGGTAGACCAGCAGCGCTGCGGCATCGATGTCCAGCGCCATGTCGGCGATATGGCCTTGCACCATCTGCAGCTCTGCCATCGGAGCGCCGAAAAGTTTGCGCTCGGCCACCCTGCTGATGCTTTCGTCCAGCGCCCGGCGGGCAAAGCCGAGTGCCGCCGCGCCGACCGTGGAGCGGAACACGTCAAGCACCGACATGGCGATGCGGAAGCCGTCTCCCGGTTTGCCGATCAGCGCCGAAGCCGGCACCCGGACCTGATCGAAGGAAAGCCGCGCCAGCGGATGCGGCGCGATCACTTCAAGGCGCTCGGCAATGCCAAGCCCCTTGGTATCAGCGGGTACGAGAAAGGCGGAAAGTCCCTTGGCACCCGGTGCCTCGGCGGTGCGGGCAAAGACGACGTAGAGATCGGCAATGCCGCCATTGGAAATCCAGGTCTTCTCGCCGCTGAGGATATAGAAGTCGCCATCGCGGCTCGCCGTCATTTCGGTGTTGGCGACATCCGACCCGGAGCGTGGCTCCGAAAGCGCGAAGGCGGAAATCGTCTTGCCGGCCCTGGTCTTTGCCAGCCATTGCTGCTGGTCGGGTGTGCCGAACAGGCTGAGCGCGCCGGTGCCGAGCCCCTGCATGGCGAAGGCGAAGTCGGCCAACCCGTCATGGCGCGCCAGCGTCTCGCGCGTGATGCACAAGGTGCGGACATCGAGCGGTCCCGGATTGTCGGTATCGAGCGCCGTCGGCTTCAGCCAGCCGTCGCGGCCAAGTTTCGCCACCAGCTCGCGGCAGGCGGCATCGACGTCGTGGTGATCGACGGGCAGGTTCCTGGCGCACCAGGCATCAAGGCGTTCGGCGAGTTCGCGATGCCGGTCTTCGAAAAACGGCCAGTTGAGGAAACTCTTGTCAGCCATCAATTGCCCTCGAACACCGGTTTCTCCTTGGCGAGGAAGGCCTTGTAGGCGCGCTCGAAGTCACGCGTCTGCATGCAGATCGCCTGCGCCTGCGCTTCCGCTTCGATCGCCTGGTCGAGGCCCATCGACCATTCCTGGTTGAGCTGCGTCTTGGTGATGCCGTGCGCGAAGGTCGGACCCGAGACGATGCGCGCCGCCATCTCGAGCGCGTCGGCCTCGAGCACTGCGGCATCGACCAGCCTGTTGTAGAAGCCCCAGCGCTCGCCTTCCGCTGCCGTCATCGTGCGGCCGGTGTAGAGCAATTCGGCGGCACGGCCCTGGCCGATGATGCGCGGCAGGATCGCGCAGGCGCCCATGTCGCAGCCGGCAAGGCCGACGCGGGTGAACAGGAAAGCGGTCTTGGCCTCCGGCGTGGCGATGCGGATGTCGGCGCTCATGGCGATGATGGCGCCGGCGCCGACCGCGACACCGTCGACCGCCGCGATGATCGGCTTGCCGCAGTTGAGCATCGCCTTGACGAAATCGCCGGTCATGCGGGTGAAGGCGAGCAATTCCTTCATGTCCATCTTGACCAATGGGCCGATAATGTCGTGGACATCGCCGCCCGAGCAGAAATTGCCGCCATTGGGCAGGAACACCACGGCGTCGACGTCGTCGGCATAGACGAGATCGCGGAACGTGTCGCGCAGTTCCGCATAGCTGTCGAAGGTCAGCGGATTCTTGCGCTCCGGCCGGTCGAGCCGCACCTTGGCGATCCTGCCTTCGACTTCCCAAAGGAAGTGCTTCGGCTTGAGGCCGGCCATCGAACTCATTCGCGTCCCTCCCAGTTGCTGCGGAACGAGGTCAGCATGCCGGTCAGCCGGCGCGCATCCTCCTCGCTGACCTTGGCCAGCAATTCTCCGATCCAACCCTCATGCGCCGCGGCCATTGCGGCAAAAGATTTGGAACCCTCGTCGGTCAGTCGCACCATGGATGTGCGGCGATCGCCATTGCGGCGCGCGCGCGCGACCAGGCCTTCCGAAACAAGCCGGTCGACGATGCCGGTGACATTGCCGTTGGATACCAGCAGGAAGCGCGACAGATCGCTCATCAGCATGCCTTCCGGCGCGCGGTAGAGGGCGGCCATGACGTCGAAACGCGGCAGCGTCGTATCGAATTCCTTCTTCAGGCGCTCGCGCAGTTCCGCCTCAATCGTGCGCGAGGCGCGCAGCAGCCTGATCCAGAGACGCAGCCGGTCCTTGCCGGGTCCCGACGGCGCGGGCAATGGGCCGGCTACCATGTTTCGCCTCCTGAGATCGAAATCGCTTGTCCGGTAATCGACGCAGCCGCATCGCCGCACAGCCAGAGCACCGCTGAGGCAACTTCCTGCGGCTGGATGAAACGGCCTTGCGGGTTGGTCGAGGCAAGGCTCGCCCGCGCCTGCTCGACTGAGCGGCCGGTCTTTTCGACGACGCGCTGAATGGACTCCTCCAGCATGCCGGTCTCTACGAAGCCCGGGCAAACGGCGTTGACGGTCACGCCGGATTTCGCCGTCTCGGCCGCCAGTGCCCGCATCAGCCCGACCACCCCATGCTTGGCCGCCACGTAGGGCGCGACATAGGCGTAGCCTTTCAGCCCTGCGGTCGAGGCGACGAAGACGATCCGGCCCGCCTTGCGCGCGGCCATGCCGGCCAGCGCCGGCTTCACCGTCAGGAAGGCGCCGGTCAGATTGACGTCGAGCGTCCGCTGCCAGTCGGCAAGCGAGGTCCTGTGCGCCGGCGTGCTGCCGGCCATGCCGGCATTGGCGACGACGATGTCGAACGGGCCGCGCACGGCTTCCGCTTGCGCGTAGAGCGAAATCATCGCCGCCTCGTCGGTGACATCGGCTGACATGGCGTGGATGCGGTCGTTCTCGCCGGCCAACTTGGCAAGCTCGGCGTCGCGCCTCCCGCATATGGTCACCTCTATGCCGGCCTCGGCCAGCACGAGCGCGATGGCCCGGCCGACGCCGGAGCCGCCGCCAGTGACCAGCGCATGTTTGCCTGAAATCGCCAAGGCCGTCGTCATACTTTCAGCCCCGCCGCTGCATCGCGCTCGGCCAGCCGGTAGATCTGGTCGCGTCCGGGCAGATAGGGATCCGGCCATTTGACACCACGATCACCGAGCGTCACGGCTGCATGCAGCGTCCAGTAGGGATCGGCGAGATGCGGCCGTGCCAGGGCCACCAGGTCGGCGCGGCCGGCCATCAGGATCGAATTGACATGATCCGGCTCGTAGATGTTGCCGACCGCCATCGTCGCCATGCCGACCTCGTTGCGGATGCGGTCCGAGAACGGCGTCTGGAACATTCGGCCATAGACAGGCTTGGCGGCAATCGAGGTCTGGCCTGCCGAGACGTCGCATATGTCGACGCCGGCTTCGTGCAGCATCCGCGCGATCTCCACCGCATCGGCCGGCGTCACACCTTCGATGCCGACCCAATCATTGGCCGAAATGCGCACCGAGATCGGCTTTCGCGTCGGCCAGGCGGCGCGCACCGCATGGAAGATTTCCAGGGGATAGCGCATGCGATTTTCCCGCGAACCGCCATACTCATCCGTGCGCTGGTTGGTGACCGGCGTGATGAAGGACGACAGCAAATAGCCATGCGCGGCATGGATCTCGAGCATGTCGAAACCGCAGCGATCTGCCATCTCGGTGGACGCGACGAACTGGTCACGCACCTCGTCCATGTCGGCGCGGTCCATGGCTTTCGGCACCTGATTCTCAGGCGACCATGCAATCGCCGAGGCCGCCATGACCGGCCAATTGCCCGAGGCGAGCGGCACGTCGGTGCCTTCCCACCCGACACGGGTCGAGCCCTTGGCCCCGGAATGGCCAATCTGGGCGCAGATTTTCGCCTCGGTCTCGGTGTGGACGAAATCGACCAGCCGCTTCCACGCCACCTCATGTTCGGACGCATAGAAGCCGGGACAACCGGGCGTGATGCGTCCTTCCGGGCTGACGCAGGTCATCTCGATATAGACAAGCCCGGCGCCGCCCTTGGCACGCTCGGCATAGTGGGCGAAATGCCAGTCGGTCGGGCAGCCATCGACTGCCTTGTACTGCGCCATCGGCGAAACGACGATGCGGTTGTTGAGCTGCATGTCGCGCAGTTTGAACGGCGCGAACATCGGTGCCCGGCGTTGCCTGTTGCCGCCTGCCCCCGCCTGGCGCTGGAACCATTCCTCGGCGCTTTCAAGCCATTTGGCATCGCGCAGCCGCAAATTCTCGTGGCTGATGCGTTGCGAGCGGGTCAGCAGCGAATAATTGAACTGCACCGGATCGAGGCCGAGATAGCGCTCGACCTCCTCGAACCACTCCAGCGAATTGCGCGCCGCCGACTGCAGCTTCAGCACCTCGGTGCGGCGCGCATCCTCATACTTGCGGAAGGCGGCGTCGAGGTCCGGTTCGGTTTTGACATATTCGGCTAGCGCCACCGCGCTTTCCAATGCGAGCTTGGTCCCGGAGCCGATCGAGAAATGTGCCGAGGCCGCCGCGTCGCCCATCAGAGCCAGGTTCTTGTAGGACCAGCGTTCGCACAGCACGCGCGGGAAATTGATCCAGGCCGAACCTCTGATGTGATTGGCATTGGTCATCAGCGCGTGGCCGCCGAGATGTTTCTCAAAGATGCGCTCGCAGACGGCGATGGATTCCTGCTGCGACATGGCGCCGAAGCCGAAGGCAGCCCAGGTCTGTTCGCTGCACTCGACAATGAAGGTCGCTGTCTCGCTGTCGAATTGATAGGCGTGCGCCCACACCCAGCCATGCTCGGTCTTCTCGAAGATGAAGGTGAAGGCGTCGTCGAATTTCTGGTTGGTGCCGAGCCAGACGAATTTGCATTTGCGGGTGTCGATGTCGGGCTTGAAGACTTCGACGAAGGTGTTGCGCGCCCTTGAGTTCAGCCCATCGGCGGCGACGACCAGATCATGCGTCTCCATATAGGGCTGAGGGTCGGCGATATCGCTCTCGAACATCAGCCTCACGCCAAGTTCGCGCGCGCGTCGCTGCAGCAGGACCAGAAGCCGCTTGCGGCCGATGCCACAGAAACCGTGGCCCGACGAGACCGTGCGCACGCCGTCATGGATGACGGCGATGTCGTCCCAATAGGCGAAATGCTTCTTGATCCAGACAGCGCTGACCGGGTCGTTTTTGGCAAGGTTGTCGAGTGTTTCGGCCGACAGCACGACGCCCCAGCCGAACGTATCGTCGGCGCGGTTGCGCTCGAACACCGTGACCTCGTGGGCGGCGTCCCGCAGCTTCATTGAAATGGCAAAGTAGAGGCCGGCTGGTCCGCCACCGAGAACCGCAACCTTCATCCGTGCGATCTCCTCTTCGCTTGCTGCATCTCAAGTATCGCGCCGGAGATAAAATATTTCAAGCTTAAAGTTTCATGTTGGAACGATTGCAGGACACGGGTGGCGCGCCTGCAGGTTGGCCCCACAAGCGCGCTCTGGAAATCACTTCTCCGGGTTCTTCGGGCTCCACAGCACAGTCTCGGCACCCTTCTCATAGGCCATCCCATCGGGATAGCTGATCGCCTCCAGTTGCAATCCCCATGGCGCCTGGAAATAGAGGATGGTCTGGCCGGCCGCCGGACCTTCCTTGACCGGCAGCGGCCCCATCCGCGTCTTCACCCCCTTGCCGTCGAGATAGGCTTTCGCCGCGGCGACATCATCGACATACAAGGCAATGTGGAAGCCGCCGATATCGCTGTTCTTCGGAGTCAAATCCTTCTGGTCGGACGCGGTGTATTTGAACAACTCGATGTTCGATCCATAACCGCAACGCACCATGGTGACCTGCTCGATGACAGCCTTCGGATCGACACCCAGAAGGTCCTGCATGAAGGTGCCCTTGTCATCGGCGAACGGACCGAACGACATCGCCTTCTTGCAGCCGACGACTTCGGTGAAGAAGTCGACTGCCTGCTTCATGTCGGGCACCGTGATGCCGGTGTGGTCGTGGCCGCGCATGCCGGGGATCGCATCGGCCGAAGCCGTTCCCATCGAGCAGAACAGGATCGCGGCAAGCATCGTGCCGCGGGCTGCGTAATTCATATTACCCTCCGTTCGCGGGCTGATTTTGCCCTCATGCACGTCCGAAGCCCGCTGTTCGGCGTGGAGGGTGAACAGTCCTATGCCGGCGCTTTCGTTGCTGGCCGCAACCAGTCCGCGTCGATCTCAGGCAGTGGGATGGCGGCAAGCAGGTCGCGCGTGTAGGTCTCCCTGGGATTGTCGAACAGCGCATCGGTGCCGCTCGCCTCGACGATCCTGCCCTCGCGCATGACGATCACTTGTTGGCACAGCCGCCGGATGACCGACAGGTCGTGGCTGATGAAGGCGACCGTCAGCCCCATCTCCGCGGCCAGTCTCTCCAAAAGGGTGAGGATCTGCGCCTGCGTCGATACGTCGAGGCCGGAGACGATCTCGTCGGCCAGCACGAATTTCGGCGAAAGCGCCAACGCGCGCGCAATTCCGACGCGCTGGCGCTGCCCGCCCGACAGTTCATGACGATAGCGACTAGCGAAGCTTTGCGGCAGGCCGACGCGATGCAATGCCTCGGCGACGCGTTCCTTGAGCCTGTCGCCAAGCCCATTCTGCTTGAGCGGCGCGGCAATGATGCCGGCGATGGTGCGACGCGGGTTGAGCGACGACATCGGGTCCTGGAAGATCATCTGCAGGTCGCGGCGCAGAGGTCGCAGCTCCGCATCCGGCAGATGGGCGATATCGCGGCCCTCGAAATGGATGCTGCCGACGCTCGGCTCCAGAAGTCTGACAAGCGTGCGGCCGAGCGTCGATTTTCCGGACCCGGATTCACCGACGATGCCGGTCACCGAACCTCTCGGCAGATCGAAGTCCAGTCCTTTCAAAATCTCGGCCAGCGGCGCGCGGCCGATCAGCGGCTTGCGGGTCATGTCGGGCAGCGCCACCTTCAGCCCGCGCACGGAAAACAGCGGCTCAACCATGCGGCCGCCTCCACGCCTGGTCTGCCGCGCCGATCTCGGCGGCAAGCCCGGCCAGCACGGTCTCGTCCACCGGCTTCAGCGAGGCCAAGGGATGGGTGTAGCGTGGCGTGGCGGCTATCAATGCCCGCGTATAGGGATGCTCAGGCGCGGCGAAGAGAGCGGCTGTATTAGCCTCTTCCACCACCTTGCCGGCGTAGAGCACAGACACTTGCTGGCTGATCTTTGCAACGACGCCGAGATCGTGGGTGACGAACAGGATCGCGGTGCCATGCTCGCGCTGCAACTCGGCGATCAGGCGCAGGATCTGCTTTTGCACGGTCACGTCGAGCGCGGTTGTTGGCTCGTCGGCAACGATCAGCCGTGGCTCGGCGGCGAAGGCGGCGGCGATCAGCACACGCTGGCGCATGCCGCCGGACAGCTCGTGCGGATAGCATTTCAGCACCCGGTCGGGATCGCGGATCTGCACCTCATCCAACAATTGCCGGATACGCTTGTCCGCCTTGTCACCGTTCCAGCCGAGAATGCGCACCAGCTGGTCAGTCATCTGCGGACCGATGCGGCGCGACGGGTTGAGCGCAGTCAACGGATCTTGCGGGATCAGCGCCGTGCGAGCGCCGATCAGCGTGCGCCTTGCCTTGGGCTGCAGCCTGCCGAGGTCTTCGCCTTCGAGCTGCATGGCGCCTTCGACGATGCGCACGCTTGACGGCAGCACACCGAGCACCGCCTTGCCGATCATCGTCTTGCCGGCGCCGCTCTCGCCAACAAGAGCACGCACCTCACCCGGCTGCACGGAGAGCGACACCGACCGCAGCACGCGCTGGCCGTTCGGCAGCACGGCGCTCAGATTGGCAATATCCAGGCAAGCGCTCATCGCAGCACCGGATCGAAGCGTGTCTTCAGCGCCTCACCGAACTGGCTGAACGACAGCACGGTGAGGATCAGCGTGACAAGCGGAAACACCAGCACCCACCAGGCCTGATGGATCGACAGCCGGCCCTCGGCGATGATGCCGCCCCAGGTCGGATCGTCGGTCGAGATCGACAGATTGACGAAGGACAGGATGGCCTCGACGATGACGGCGATGCCCATCTCCAGCGACAGCAGTGCCACGATCGACGGCACCACATTGGGCAGCACCTCGCGCAGCATGATGCCGATGCGGCCATAGCCGGCGATGCGGGCGTTCTCGACATAGTCCATGCGCGACTGGCCCATCGCTTCGGCGCGGATCACCCGGCAAAAGCGCGTCCAGTCGATTATGACGATGGCGAGGATGACGGAACTGAGGCCGGTGCCGAGCGCCGCGACCAGCAGGATGGCGAACAGCACCGGCGGGAATGCCATCCAGACGTCGACGATGCGTGAAATGATGCGGTCGGCCCAGCCGCCGAAATAGCCGGCGACCAGTCCGAGCGTCGAGCCGACAAGGCAGGCGGCGATCGCCGCCGCGAAAGCGACGATGAAGGCGATACGGCCGCCGAAGATCAGCCGGGAGAGGAGATCGCGGCCGAGGCTGTCGGTGCCCAGCCAATAGCCGGATTCCGCACCACTCATCCAGAATGGCGGCAGCCGTTCCAGCATCAGGTCTTGCGCCAGCGGGTCCTGCGGTGCGACCAGCGGCGCGAAGATCGCGGCCAGCAGCGCCAGCAGCAGCCAGCCGCCGGCCAGCCACAGCCTCGGGCCGAGTCCGCGCCGGGCGATGCGTGCCTCATCCATGGCGCAGCCTCGGATTGAGCAGCGCGTACATCATGTCGACGCCAAGATTGATCAGCACGAACAGCAGCGCGAACACCAGCACGATGCCTTGGATCAGCGGCAGGTCGCGGTTGATGACGGCATCGATCGCCATGTTGCCGAGCCCTTCGTAGGAAAACAGCCGCTCGACGATGACCGTGCCGCCGACAAGGAAGGTGAACTGGACGCCGACGAGAGTCAGTGTCGGCAAGGCAGCGTTCTTCAGCGCCTCGCGCAGGATAACCTGCGTTTCCGAAAACCCCTTCACCCGGGCCAGCACGACATAGTCGAGGTCAAGCACTTCCTTCAGCGACTGTTTCAGCAACTGCGCGATGATTGCCGCCAGCGGCAATGCCAAGGCTACTGCGGGCATCAGCATGTGTTTCAGCAGATCCCAGGTCAGGTCGAAGCGCAGCCGAAGCAAGCTCTCGAAGAAATAGAACTGGGTGACGAAGGGCAGATCGAGCTGCGGCGACACGCGGCCGGAGATATCGAAGATCGGCACCAGCACGCCAAACAAAAGGATCAGCACGAGGCCCCACAGGAAATCGGGAATGGAAAGGGCGGCGCCGCTGGCGATATCGATGCCGGCTTCGACCGCCGTGCCGCGCTCGCGGGCTCCGAGGATCGCCGTCGTGCCGCCGAGCCCAACCGCCATGACGAGCGCGATGATGGCAAGTTCCAGCGTTGCCGGCAAACGATTGAAGACAAGGCTGAGCACATCTTGCCTGAGCGAAATCGAGGTGCCGAAATCGCCCCTGACGACGCCGGACAGCCAGATGAAGAATTGCTGCACGATGGTCTTGTCGAGCCCGTAGAGTGCACGCAGCCGGTCGATGTCGGCATCTGTCGCACCGGGGGGCAGCATCATGGCGATCGGGTCACCAGGCGCGACGCGGATCACGACGAAGACGACGACAGCCACGCCGAACAGCGTGATCAGCATCGTCAGCAGACGGATCAGGAATCGTTGCAGGAGCATTCTGGTGTTGGCCCAGTGCGTTTCTAACGAAGAGCCCCCTCATTCGTCCGCTTCGCGGCCACCTTCTCCCCGAGGGGAGAAGAGGTCACGGACAGCTGAGCTGGTCTCTTCTCCCCAGCGGGGAGAAGGTGGCCCGAAGGGCCGGATGAGGGGGCCGCTCAGCGAAGGGTGGCGCCCACAAGCCGATATCAGGCCGGGGTCATCAGCGCCGGCAGCAGCGCGCCGGACACATGCTGCACCACGTTGACGCCCTTGGCATGCACGATAGGTTGCGCATACTGAATCAGCGGCAGCACATAGGCCTGCTCGGCGATATACTTGTCGACAGCCTTCCAGCCGGCGATGCGCTTGGCCTCGTCCTTCTCGCCCCAGAGCGGATTGATCATGTCGATCAGGTCCTGGCTGTCCCACACCGAGTGCGGGCTCGGCCCATACATGGCAAAACCCGTCGACGTCGTCGGGTCGCCGATGGCGTTGCCCCAATTGTAGAAGGCGGCCGGCGCCAGCTTGTCGGCGGCGCGCAGTTCATAGTGCTTGGCGATCTCGTAGACCTCGATCGTCGCCTCGATGCCGACCTTACGCCACATGCCGACGATCGCCTGGATCATCTCATAATCCTTGGGCTTGAAGCCCTTGGTCGTCTGGATGGTGAACTTGACCGGTTTTTCCGGCGAATAGCCGGAAGCCGCGAGCAGCTCCTTGGCCTTTTCCGGATTGTGCTCGACCTTGATCGAGGGGTCGAAGGCCGTGTACTCCGGGGTCTCCAGCGTAGCGATCGGTTGGCCATAGCCGCGCAGCAGCCGCTTGACCAGAAGCTCCTTGTCCACAGCCATGACGGCGGCCTGGCGGACGTTCTTGTCCAGCATCGCTTCGATGTCGTTGAAGAAGATCATGCCGATGTCGGAAACGGGCTTGCACGAGCCGGCAAGCCCGTCCTTGGCGATCAGCCGGTCATACTCTTCATAGGGGACCTCCAGCGTCACCTGCGAGGAACCGGATTCGATTTCGGCAACGCGGCTCGCCGCATCAGTGACGAACTTGATCGTCACATTCTCGAAGGCCGGCTTGTCGCCCCAATAGTGCGGGTTGGCCTTCAGTCGGAGGAAAGCATTTCGCTCGAATTTTTCCACCATGTAAGGGCCGGTGCCGATCGGCGCCTTCTCGAAACCTTCGGCGCCGACCTTCTCATAATAGGCCTTCGGCAGGATGTAGCCGGTCAGGAACGACATCCATTTAAAGTAGACCGGATCGAACTGCACGACGTCGCCGGTGATCTTGTTGCCGTCGATCTTGAAATTGTTGACGTTCTTCCAGACGAACTGGATCGGATTGCCGGTCTTTTCGTCGCCCGCCCGCTGCAGCGACCAGACCACGTCCTCGGGCGTGAAGGGCGAGCCGTCATGCCAGGTCACGCCTTCGCGCACCGTCATCGTCACCTTGGTGCGATCCTCGTTCCAGCCCCATTCGGTGAGCAGGCCAGGCGCAAAGGACAGGTCCGGCTTTTGCGGAATGAACTGGTCGAACACTGACTGGTAGAGGCCCTGGATCGTCGGGTTGACGGCCGAGGGTCCGGTGGTCGGATCCCAGGACGGCAGGTTGACGTTATAGGCGATGGTCAGTTCGCCCGCTGCCTTGGCGATCTGCGGCAGGCCGATTGCGGCCGCACCAAGTGCCGCGGCACTGTATCCCAGCAATTCGCGTCTGTTGATTGTCATGGTCGTTCCCCTTGTTGTTTGTTGTCTTTGCGCGGCACTACCAGTTCATAGCTTCAGGCTTCGTGGGCAGCAGCGCCTTGCCTCTCGTCGCCCTCCTGAAATCTTCCGAGCTACCTCCCGCCAAGCTGTTGCGCGAGCATGTAGCCCGAGGCCGCGCCGGTGCCGGCGCCCGGCCATGTCGCGGCGCCCGTGAGGTGCAGATTGGCGACCGGCGTGTTCCAGCCGGCATAGCCGCGCGCCGGGCGAAACAAGAAGTTCTGCGCCAGATGATGGCTGCCGCAGACCTGGTCGCCACCGACGAGATTGGGGTTCTCACGCTCGAGGTCGATTGGCGAGAACACTGCACGGCCGAGGATTTTCGGGCGCAGTCCGGGTGCGTATATCTCGATGATGTCGAGCACGCGCTCGGCGTAGGCATCCTTGACCTGATCCCAATGCGCGTGAGCGATCCTGCCTGCCGCATCGCCCAGGATTTCGGCAGGCAGCATGCGCACTTGCACCCACAGCACATGTTTGCCCTGAGGCGCGCGCGACGGATCGATCGCGGTCGGCTGGCCGACGACCAGCACCGGTTCGTCCGGCAGCATGCCCGCCATCGCCTGCTGATAGGTGCGCGACATCGCGTCGAGCGACGGCGACAGATGCACATAGGCGAACTGCCGAAGCTCGGCGCCGGCGCGCCAATCGGGCAGGTCGTCGAGCGCCAGATGGATCATCATCGTGCCCGGCGCGTGCCGGAATTTCTGCATCGCCGTGTCGAAGCCGGCGTCGCCGGAACCGTTGGGTAGCAACCTGCCGCTCAACGCCTTGGGCGCGACGCCGGCAATCACTGCCTTGGTCGCCGTATGTGTCTCACCTGAAGCGAGTCGCACGCCCGATGCCTTGCCGCCGGCAACTGTGATCTCGGCAACTTCCGCCCCGGTGACGATCGTGCCGCCGGCCGACGCCACCATGCCCGACAACGCGCGGATGATGGTGTCGGCGCCACCCTTGCCCAGCACCATGCCGAAGCTCTGATTGGCCATCGATTCAAGATAGGGGAATACGGCGCCGCCGGCGATGTCGGGGGCGAAGTCGAGATGCATGCCCCAGGTGGCAAGCGTTGCCCGCACATGCGCGGACTCGAAATTTTCCTCCAGCCAGGCGCGCGGCGATGACAGCAAAAGCCTACCAGTATCGAGCGCGCCTGACATGCCCTTCTTGCGCCACAGGTTCCAGGCGGTGCCGGCAAGCGCGCGGGCACTCATCGGCGAGCCCAGCAGCCGGAACAGATGCTCGGCCTCTGCCGGGAAGGCAGCGACCAGTCTACGCCAGGTCGCGGCATCGGCGGCGGAGAAAGCGGCCATGCGGCCGGTGGTTTTTTCCAGATCGTTGCTGACGCCGAACCAGCGTCCGTCCGGGAAGGCGCTGGCAAAACAGTCGGCGACCGGCGCGAACTCAAGACCCTGTGCTTTCAATTCATTTGCATATTTCCGGTGGAAGGCGGAGCCGGCGAACAGGCTCAGATTCATTGCACCGAAATCGTGCCGGAAGCCGGGAAGCGTGTATTCGTGGGTCTGGACGGCGCCACCGATTGCTGCGCTGCGCTCGAAAATCCCGGTTTTCCAGCCTTTGAGCGCGAGATGCGCGGCGCATGCCAGACTGTTGTGGCCCGCCCCGACGAATATGGCGTCAAACTCGCTCACGCCCCGTTCCCATTTCCTTTATGCTTAAAGATAATTGCAGATGCATATGTTTTCGTCTAGTAGGATATTAAGGGCCGAGACGAGCCTTGATCTTCACCATAAAGAGGGAACTTCAGACCATGGACACGCAAAAACTCCTCGGCGAAGTCGCCGGCCAGCTGCTTTCAGGCGCCATCAGGGTGGTCGACCTCTCTGCGCAACTCGGACCCGACACGCCCCTTATCAAGCTGCCGCCGGAGCTTGCCGTCGACACGCCAAAGGTCGAGATCCATAACATCTCCCGTTATGACAAGAACGGCCCGTGGTGGGCATGGAACTGGCTGAAGCTTGGGGAGCATTCGGGCACGCATTTCGATGCGCCGCAGCATTGGATCAGCGGCAAGGATTATCCGGACGGCGCCACCGACACCATTCCGGCGCAGAACTTCGTCGGCCCGGTCAATGTCATCGACTGCTCGAAGGAAGCCGCCGCCGATCACGATTTCCTGCTCACCGTCGACCACATCAAGGCGTGGGAAGCCAAGCATGGCGCCATCAACGCCGGCGAGTGGGTGGTGATGCGCACCGACTGGTACAAACGCAACGGTTCGGAAGCCGAATTCCTCAACGCCAACGAAACCGGCCCGCATACGCCAGGTCCCACAGCCGAAGCCATCCAGTTCCTGATCAGCAAGGATATCAAGGGCTGGGGCTCGGAGACGATCGGCACCGATGCCGGCAAGGCCGGCGGCATGGAGCCGCCATTCCCGGCGCACACGCTGATGCACAAGGCCAACCGCTATGGCCTTGCCAGCCTCTGCAACCTCGACCAGTTGCCGCCAAAAGGCGCCATCCTGATCGCCGCACCGCTCAAGATCGAACATGGCACCGGCAGCCCGATCCGCGCGCTGGCGCTGGTGTCGAAAGGCTGAGAAAGCACGCTGAGGTGAGCCAGCCGGATCACATCATCGTCGGCAGCGGCATCAACGCGCTGGTCTGCGCGGCGATGCTTGGCGGCAAGGGCGCGAAGGTGCTCGTCCTCGAGCGCAACGACCGCATCGGCGGCTGCATGCGTACCGAGGAGATCACCGCGCCCGGCTTCATCCATGACGTGATGGCGACCACCTTCGTGCTGTTCATCACCTCGCCGGCCTTTGCGGCATTGGGCAGCGATCTCGCGCGGCACGGGCTGGAGTTCTGTCACACCGGCACGCCAACCGGCGTGCTGCGGCCGGACGGCAGTCATGCAGTGCTCACCACCAACCGCGCCGCCAATGTCGCGGCAATCAATGCGATTGCCGCCGACGATGGCGACCGGCATGCGGACGATGTCAGCGGCATCGAGCGCAATGCCGGCCTGTTGTTCGGCCTGCTCGGCGGCAGCCTGTGGTCCTATCCGACGGCGAAACTGCTGGCCGGCGATGCCTGGCGGCGCAGCCCGCGTGGCCTTGCCGCTTTTCTGGGTGAGGCACTGGTGCCGGCGCGCAGCTGGTTGGAAAGCACCTATCAGTCCGAGACAATCCGCGCGCTGTGGGCGCCCTGGGTGCTGCATGCCGGGCTTGGACCGGAAGATGCTTTCTCAGGGCAGATCGCCAAGGTCATTGCCTTCGCGCTGGAAGCGGCCGGCGCGCCGATCGTCAAGGGCGGGGCGAAGAACCTGCTCGCCGCCTTCGAAGCCTTGATCCGTGAACGCGGCGGCGAAATCCGCACCGGCGCCGATGTCGCCTCGATCGTCCAGAGCGGTGGCCGCGCGACCGGCGTGCGGCTGGCATCCGACGAAACGATTACAGCAAACAAGAGCGTCATCTGCTCGGTCACGCCGACGCAGCTTTACGGCCGGCTGCTCGGCGCGGATGCTCCCAAAGCCGAGGTCGAGGCGACACAGAAATATCGCTACGGCAAAGGCAATTTCCAGATCCACTATGCGCTGGCCAAGCCGCCGGCATGGCGCGGCGAAGGCCTCGACAAGGTGGCGCTGCTGCACCTGACGCCGGGGCTCGATGGCGTCTCGAAAGCCTGCAACGAGGCGGCGCGCGGGATGCTGCCGGAAGTGCCGACCATCTGCGTCGGCCAGCCGCATGCGCTCGATCCATCGCGCTGCCCGGAAGGCAAGGCGATCCTGTGGCTGCAACTGCCCGAGGCGCCCCGGCACATCAAGGGTGACGCCGCCGGCAAGCTGCAGACGCCGGCTGACGGACAATGGACCGAGGCGCTGCGTGAAGCCTACGCCGACCGCGTCGAAACCATTCTCGCCAGCCACATCGATGGCTTCAAGGGCAGCGTGATTGCGCGCCGCGCCTATTCGCCGGCCGATCTGGAAGCGATGAACATCAATCTGGTCGGCGGTGATCCTTATGGCGGGTCCTCGACCCTCGACCAGTCGTTCCTGTGGCGCCCATTCAAGACCAGCCGCAACCACCAGACCGGCATCAAAAACCTCTATCACATCGGCGCGTCCACCCATCCGGGCGCGGGCCTCGGCGGCGGTTCCGGTTTTCTGCTGGCGGGGAGGCTTTGATGGAGCAGAAGGTTCCGGAAAAGCGCCAGCGCATTTCGACGCTTGGCCAGATCGGCCTGCAGCAATTCGCGCCCTATCTGATGAACCGCATCATGGGGCGCTACAACGCCACCTTGCGCGACGATTTCCGCAAGCAGGGCCTGACCATTCCGCAGGTCCGCACGCTGGCCGTGCTGTCGGTCACCGACGGTGTCACCGTCAACGACCTCTCGGTCTACACCGTCATCGAGCAGTCGACCTTGAGCCGCACGCTCGACACGCTGGAAGGGCAAGGCTTCGTGCGGCGCGAGCAAGGCGTCACAGACAGCCGCATCCGCCATGTCTTCCTGACCGATGACGGCCGCGCCGAGTTCGCGCGCGCCTGGCCGGCAATGCATGACGCGTTCGAGGCGATGTTCGACGATGTCGACGACGCCGAATACGCGGCGCTGATCGCCACATTGCAGAAGATGCTGAAGAACATTCGCAAGCACGACATCTAGACGTTAGGCGCCGGCCGCACCGCCGGCAACGGAAGGTTGGAAAAATGGCCGAACGCTCTTTTGCCAAGGAAGTCGAAAAACTCAGGCTCGGCGCCGGCGAGGAATTTGCGGGCGAAGGCATTCTCGCCATCACCAAGGCGCTGCTGCAATGCGGCGTCGGCTATGTCGGCGGATACCAGGGCGCGCCGATCAGCCATCTGATGGACGTGCTGGCCGACGCACAGGAGATTCTGGGCGAACTCGGGGTGCATTTCGAGGCGAGCGCCTCGGAAGCCACCGCCACCGCCATGCTGGCGGCCTCGGTGCATTACCCCATTCGCGGTGCGGCGACCTTCAAGTCGACCGTCGGCACCAATGTCGCGTCCGACGCACTGGCCAACCTCGCCTCCGGCGGCGTCACCGGCGGCGCGCTGATCATCGTCGGCGAAGACTATGGCGAAGGCTCCTCGATCATGCAGGAGCGCAGCCATGCCTTCGCCATGAAGAGCCAGGTCTGGCTACTCGACCCGCGCCCCAATTTGCCGTCGATCGTCAAGGCGGTGGAGGATGGTTTCGAGCTGTCCGAGGCATCCAACACGCCGGTGATGCTGCAGGTGCGCATCCGCTGCTGCCATGTGCATGGCCATTTCATCGCCAAGGACAACAAGCGCCCGCCGATGACGGTGGCCGATGCGCTCGACGCGCCGCGCCGCGACACCGGCCGCATCGTGTTGCCGCCCGCCTCCTTCCTGCACGAGAAGGAGAAGGTGCAGAAGCGCTGGCCGGCGGCGGTGGAGTTCATCGCCAAGAACAAGATCAACGAATTCTTCGGTTCGGACCATGGCTCGGTCGGCATCGTCATGCAGGGCGGCATGTACAATTCGGTCATCCGCGCCTTGCAGCGGCTCGGCCTTGCCGACACCTATGGCGAGACGGATGTGCCGCTCTACGTTCTCAACGCCGTCTATCCCCTGATCGATGACGAGTTCCTCACCTTCTGCGAAGGCAAGCAGACGGTGCTCGTGGTCGAGGAGGGCCAGCCCAACTACATCGAGCAGGCCTTTGCCGCCATGCTGCACAAGGCCGGGCGCGGCACCAGGCTGGTCGGCAAGGAGTATCTGCCGATGGCCGGCGAATATACCGGCCAGGTCATGCTGGACGGCATCGGCGCCTTCCTGCGCGCCGAGGCCCCGCATCTCTTGCCGGGTGAGGTGCGCGCGCCCAACAAGGTCGGCGACGGCGTTGACGCCGCGGACCTGATCAACGTCGTGCCGGGACGTCCGCCAGGCTTCTGCATCGGTTGCCCGGAGCGGCCGATTTTTGCCGCGACAAAGCTGGTCGAGCAGGAACTCGGGAACCACCACATCGCATCCGACATCGGCTGCCATTTGTTCTCGATCATGCCGCCTTTCGAGCTCGGCGCCACCACCATGGGCTACGGGCTGGGGCCGGCATCGGCATCGGCGTTCAATTCGCCCGACGCCAAACGGCGGTCGATCTCTTTCGTCGGCGATGGCGGCTTCTGGCACAATGGCCTGACCTCCTCGATCGGCAACGCGGTCTTCAACAAGAACGACGGCGTCATCGTCATCGTCGACAATTTTTACTCCGCCGCCACCGGTGGGCAGGACATCCTGTCGTCGCGTGCGGGCAACAAGACCAAGTCGACCAAGCATCCGATCACCGAGGCGGTGAAGGGCATGGGCGTCAAATGGCTGCGCCATGTCGACCGCACCTATGACATCACCAAGATGCAGGACACGTTACGTGAGGCGCTGACGACGGACGAAAAGGGTCCCAAGGTCATCGTTGCCTCGTCTGAATGCATGCTCAATCGCCAGCGCCGCGAAAAGCCGCTGGTCGACAAGGCGATCAAGGGTGGGACTCGCGTCGTCAAGCCGAAGTTCGGCGTCGATGAGGATATCTGCACCGGCGACCATGCCTGTATGCGGCTGTCCGGCTGCCCGTCGCTGTCGTTAAAGTCGCTCGACGATCCGTTGCGCGACGATCCGGTGGCATCGATCGACCAGAGCTGCGTCGGCTGCGGCAATTGCGGTGAAGTGGCGGATGCAGCGGTGCTGTGCCCTTCCTTCTACCGCGCCGATGTCGTGCACAATCCCCGCCGCTGGGATCGTTTTCTGGAAGGCACGCGCCGCGCCGTGATCGGCCTGCTGCAGCGGCGCCGTGAAAGCCGCAGGTTGACGTTCGCCGATGCTTGACCAGGCTTCGCCCTTGCGCCCGAAATCCGATGCCGCCGATACCGAGCCGGTGATCAAACTCGCTTTGCTCGCGGTCGGCGGCCAGGGCGGCGGCGTGCTCGCCGACTGGATCACCGATGTCGCCGAGCGCAATTCCTATGTCGCGCAATCGACCTCGGTCGCCGGCGTCGCCCAGCGCACCGGCGCTACGATCTATTACGTCGAGATGGCCCGCGACACCGGCCGGCTGCCGGTCTTTGCCCTTTCGCCTTCGCAAGGCGATGTCGACATATTGATCGCCGCCGAGCTGATGGAAGCCGGCCGCGCCATCATCAGGGGCTTCGTCACGCCCGATCGCACCACGCTGATCACCTCCTCGCACCGTATCGCCGCGGTGTCGGAAAAGATCGAGCCGGGTGACGGCCGGGCCTCGTCTTCCAAGGTACGCGCGACGGCGGAAGCTGCATCGAAACGCTTCATCGCCTTCGACATGGAAAAGATCGCCGCGGACAATGGCTCAATGATCTCGGCCAGTCTGCTTGGCGCGCTGGCCGGCTCCGACGCATTGCCGTTCACGCGTGAAAGCTATGAGCAAGCGATCGGCGCCGGCGGCCGGGGTGCGAAAGCCAGCCTTGCTGCCTTCGCCGTCGCCTACGACCGCGCGCGCGGTACGACGGCCCCCGCGCCACAGCCGGCAGAACCGGCCACGGTCGACCCCGCTCCGGGTTCAGGGCGTGTGAGCGGTCCGCCGAACCTGCTGCAGGGTTGGCAGGCGCTGGCCGCCCGCATCGACCTGATGCCCGCGGCGGTGCGCGACATGGCGCTCCGGGGCCTGAGAAAGGTCGTCGACTACCAGGACATCTCCTATGGCGGCGAGTATCTCGACCGGCTCGACCAGGCGGTCGCGCTGGATAGCGCTGAACATGCCCATGCATTGTCCATCGCTGCCGCCAAGCATCTGGCCAACGCGCTGTGCTACGACGACATGATCCGCGTCGCCGATCTCAAGACACGTTCGACGCGTGACCGGCGGGTGCGCAAGGAGGTGGGCGTCAAGGACGGCTCCATCCTGCAAGTGACCGAATATTTCCATCCGCGCATCGAGGAGTTCTGCGGCACCTTGCCGGCGGGGTTTGGCAGCTACATCGAGAACCGGCCGAAACTTGCCGGCTTTCTCGACCGGCGCATCAATCGCGGCCGGCGCATCCGCACCGACAGCTTTGCCGGCTTTGCGGTCCTCTGGTTGATTGGCGGCCTGCGCCGCTGGCGGCGGCGCCTGTTGCGCCACAAGGTCGAGACGGCGCATCTGGAGCGCTGGTATGCGCTGGCGCTCAGCCACGCGCCTCAGGACTACGCGCTCGCCGTCGAAATCTTGAACTGCCGCCGGCTGATCAAGGGCTACAGCGACACCCACCTCCGCGCCCAGTCCAAATTCGATCGCGTGCTGTCGGCGCTCGATCTGGTCAGGAGCCGCGATGACGCTGCCGACTGGATCAGGCGGTTGCGCGAAGCTGCGCTGAAAGACGAGAAAGGCGACATGCTCGATGGCGCGCTGAAGACGGTGGCATCGTTGTCTGATCATGGTGTGGGAAGAGGTCGAGCTTAGGCTGGTACCTCTACGCTACTGCCGCCGTTTCCCTACTCCCACTGGATTCGCGGATTGAACACGCCGCTTCAAGCGATCGCAGCTCGGCTTCCACCCGGATTGCGGGAAGCGTTGCCGGCGGATCTGCCGGGCGTCAGTCGCGCGATATGGACAGCCCCGAGAGAAGCGGAGCGTACGCGGCGAGCCTGCGGGATACGAACTCTGTGAAGAGCCGCACCCGCTTCGTGTTGCGTGTCTCGCCTTGCGTGAGAAGCCAGAGTGTCCCATGCATGGGCACGTCGATCCCCGGCACCCTCACCAGCAGGGGGTCGGTATCTCCGACGAAGCACGGCAGTTTCGTTATCCCAATCCCCTGGTGCGCCGCGATGATCTGCGTCTCGGCGTCAGGTGTCCTGAACGGTACTCCCGTGACGTGAACTTCTCCCTCGCGCGCCCAGTCCGGAATTCCATGATTGTCTATGCCTATCCATCGGATGGGATCAAGCGTGCCCGCACGCCACGCGGCTAGTCGATCGCGAGACATGTAGACGCCGCTGAACAGCTCCGGTCCCTTCAGGCCGTGAAGATTGAGCGGCAGGGTCTTGCGGTCGGCGACAATGCGGATCGCGACGTCGGCCTCTCGGTTGGTCAGATTTGCCAGCTCACCGGACGACAAGATTTCCATCTCGATGTCGCGATGCAAACGCGCGAAGTCGGCGAGATCCGGCATGAGCAGGTGTGTGGCGAGGAACGGTGGAAGCGTCACCCGCAAAAACCCGCGCGCGCTCTGGTCACGACCGAAGACTCGCGTCTCCAGCTGGTGCGACGACGCTTCCATCTGGGTCGCGAGATCGAGGACCTCTTCGCCCGCAGCCGTCAGGCGGTAGCCGGAAGGCAGCTTTTCGAACATCTGCGCCCCGAGGCGTTCCTCGAGCTGAGCGATGCGTCGCAGCACGGTCGAGTGGTTCACACCGAGGTGTGCGGCGGCGGCACGCACCGAGCCTACGCGCGCGGCAGCAAGAAAGTAGCGAACGTCATCCCAGTCGATCATGGTGCATTCCTGCGCAGCGAAGTGCGGCTTGCAAAAGCCCATACTAACACGATCAGCCGTAAGTTCGTGCGGTCATCGTGGCGTTCAATCATCTACTGGATCGTTTTCGCACCAGCGATGTGCGCGATTGCGCACTCACCGCCCGACTTCGGCGAACCCATCTTGAGGCTCTCGCGGGACTTTCCCGTACAGCCAAAGACACGAGACGGCGAAACGAAGGATGCATGACATGAACAGACTGAATGGAAAGACCGCTGTGATAACCGGCGGCGCTACGGGCATCGGCCGCGCCGCAGCCAAGCGCTTTATCGAGGAGGGCGCCTTCGTCTTCATCTTCGGCCGCCGGCAGGAAGCGCTCGACGCCGCCGTGGCTGACCTTGGGCCTAATGCCCGCGCGGTTATGGGCTCGGTCTCGGATGAGGCCGACCTCGACCGACTCTACGCTGCGGTGAAGGCCGAGCGCGGAAGCCTCGACATCGTCTTCGCCAATGCCGGGGCGGGAAGCCCGCTTCCGCTCGGCCAGATCACCGCCAGGCACATTGACGAAACCTTCGACACCAATGTGAAGGGTACGATCTTCACGGTCCAGAAGGCGCTGCCGCTGATGAGCCAGGGCGGTTCGATCATCCTGACCGGGTCGAGCGCCGGCACCACGGGCGCTCCGGGGTTCACTGCCTATAGCGCGAGCAAGGCGGCAGTGCGCAACCTGGCGCGGACCTGGGCGGAAGACCTGAAGGGCACCGGCATCCGCGTAAACGTGCTGTCGCCCGGAGCGACGGCGACCGAACTCGCGAAGGAGGCGTTAGGCGAGGAAGGCCAGAAGGCCTACGGCGCGATGACCCCGCTCCAGCGCATGGCCGATCCGGCGGAGATCGGGGCCGTGGCCGCCTTTCTCGCGTCGCCGGACAGCAGCTTCATGACCGCCAGCGAGGTCGCCGTCGACGGCGGCCTGGCTCAACTCTGACCCCCAGCGCGGTCCGTACCTGGCCCGTGCGCAACGAAAGACAAAGAATTATGAAAAAACTCGAAGGCAAGATCGCAGTCATCACGGGCGGAAGCAGCGGGATCGGATTGGCCACAGCCAAGCGCTTCGTAGAAGAAGGAGCGCGCGTCGTGATTACCGGGCGAAGAGAGAAAGAGCTGAACGAGGCCGCAGCCTTCATCATGAAAAGCGTTACGACGGTCGTGGGTGACGTGTCGCTCCTGGAAGATCTGGATCGCCTCTATGCCGTCGTGAAGGAGAAACATGGTCATATCGACATTCTCTTCGCCAACGCCGGCGCGGGGACGATCGCACCGCTCGCCGTCGCTACCGAGGCACATTTTGATCAGACCTTCGATGTGAACGTGAAGGGTCTGTTCTTTACCGTGCAGAAGGCCCTTCCCCTGTTCAAAGACGGCGGTTCGATCATCCTGAATTCTTCAGTGTCGAACGTGTTGGGGCTTCCAGGGTTTAGTACCTACGCCGCGAGCAAGGCGGCTGTACGCAACTTCGCGCGCGCTTGGACACTGGAATTCAAAGACCGCAAAATCCGCGTCAATGCAATGAGTCCGGGACCAATCGAGACGCCGGCCTTGGAGACAACGACTGGCCTTACTCCTGAGCAAGCCGAGCAAGCGGCCGCCCAGTTTGCGTCACAGATCCCAATGGGTTGCAGGGGCAAACCAGAGGAAATCGCTGCTGCCGTCACGTTCCTCGCCTCCGATGAAAGTTCTTTCGTCACCGGCGTGGATCTCGCCGTCGATGGGGGCATGGCGCAAGTCTGACCCCGGCATTAGCACCAGATCGGAGAAATACTATGAACTATGCAATCGTAGGATTCGGCAATATCGGACGGGCCCTTGCCAAGGCGTTTGCCCGAAACGGCATCGAAGTTTCCGTTGCAACCACACGCGACCCGGAAAGCTTTGCCGCCGATGCGGCCGCGATCGGACCCACCATCATCCCCAAAAAACTGGCGGAAGCCATCAAGGCGGACATCATCTTTTTGGCTGTCCGCTTCGAGGCGCACCCGAATGTTGCGAAGGCGCTCCCCACCTGGCAGGGGAAGACGATCATCGATGTGACCAATGCCTATGGCGTGCCCCCTGAGGAACTGGGAGGACAACCTTCTTCCAAGTTAATCGCGCAGGCCTTCTCTGGCGCAAAACTGGTCAAGGGCTTCAACCATCTGGTCGCCCCGGTGCTTGATCAGGATCCGGCCGTACATGGTGGCCGGAGGGTCGTGTTCTTGGCAAGCGACGATGATGCTGCCGCAACACAGACTGGGGAGCTTGCGGAAAATCTCGGTTTCGCGCCGATTAAGCTTGGCGGGGTGTCGGAAGGTGGCCTGCTGGTCCAGGCGCGCGGAAACAGCTGGGGTCATCTGATCTTCAAGGACTTGGTCAAATTCGACTGACGAGCGCGACGTCCCCGGCAAAGAGACGACGCACGCGATCGGAACTCGGATCGGATCAAGCCCGATCCGATCCGAGCAAATGGAGAAATCAGTATGAGCACCCAGAAGAATATCCACTAGGAAATTTCGATGTACGACCAATCCAAGGTGTCCGATTTAATCCGGTTCGCACGAATCGAGGCGGGCTCCACCGTGATCGACGTTTACCCTGGCGACGGAGACTGGACGCGCCTCTTCTCCGACATCGTCGGATCAGAGGGGCGGGTCTACAGCTTCGTGCCGGCCGAAGTCGCCCACTTCAAGAACGATCCGGTCGGCCTCATGCGGACGCTCGCGAAGGAGCCGAGCCGAGAGAACGTCGAAGCCGCCTCGGCGGATCTCGTCGCGATGCCGAAGGTCACGCCGCCAGCCGATGTCCTATGGCTGCACCTGTTTTACCACGATCTTCACACCGCCCTGGTCCAGAAGAAGGGTGCGACGGCGGCCGACTTCAATCGAGCTGTCTACAAGCGGCTGAAACCCGGTGGGTCCTACGTTATCGTCGACCACGCCGCCGCCACTGGGTCGGGCACGAGCGACACCCGGTCGCTGCATCGGATCGACCCTGCATTCGTCCGCGAGGAGGTGGAGGCGGCCGGCTTCGTACTGGACGCGGAAAGCACCGTGCTCGCGAACAAGGATGACCCGCACTCGATCAAGGTGTTCGATCCCGCGATCAAGGGCGAGACCGATCGCTTCGCGTTTCGGTTCGTGAAGCCCTGACAGCTCCCGGGCGCCGACTTCATGTCGACCTCCCATTGAGTCCATCAACTCGGGTTCGCACCCGTCAAGCTGGGAAAGCTCAACGAGGATGGCGCGCTGGTGCACGCACGCGATGCGGCAGCGCCTTGAAGGCGTCCGAGGTGATGATGGCACAAGGTTCTGGAGCACACCTGCCGCAGGTTCCTGATCTGAACTTGATGAAATGACGGAAGTCGCCGCGCCGTTGAGGGAGCCGGCGCATCCCCTCAGGGATGCGCCGGGACAAACGGTTCAAGAATGGTGGATTTCCGTTCCCAGCACCTTCAGGCATTCACGGATGAACGCCGCAAGCGCGGTCCAGCCTTTGGCTGAAACCATGGTCCCATCGACATAGGCGTCGGTGGGAGACAAATCGATATAAGTGCCGCCGGCAAGCGTCACCTCCGGCTCGCAGGCGGCGAGCGCCGCCACCTTCTTGCCGCGCACGACGCCGTCGACCGCGATCAGAATCTGGACGCCATGGCAGATCGTGAAGATCGGCTTTTTCGCCTCGTGGAAATGGCGCACCATTGCCTGTATCCGCTTGTCGGTGCGGATGTATTCGGGGCCACGACCGCCGGCGCAATAGACAGCGTCGTACTGGCTCAGCTGCTTCTCGGCGTCGGCAAAGGTCTTGTTGATCAGCGCATTGTGGCCGGGCTTTTCGGTGTAGGTCTGATCGCCCTCGAAATCGTGCAGCGACGTCTTGATCATGTCTCCGGCGCTTTTGTCGGGGCACACGACATGAACGGTGTGTCCCACCGCTTCCATCGCCTGCTGATAGACGAAGATTTCATACTCCTCGGTGAAATCACCGGTCAGCATCAGGATTTTTTTGGCTGGCATGTCTTTCCTCTCGGTTTGTTTCAGGGGCGAGGTGCACTGCGCGCCTCCTTCCGGTATCGAAATCGGCTCAGAACGGGGAGTACAATTCGTAGGCGGCAGGCTGGGCGAACAGCGGCGCGCCGCGCTTGAGGGTGCCTCGGACAAGACATCGCCAGGCTACTCGAACGCAGGCAGGAGCCTGTCCCGCGAATTTTCGATGTGCGCACGCATGGCTTTTTCGGCGGCGTCCGGATCGCCCCCGGCAAAGGCAGCGAGAATAGCCTCGTGCTCGTCGAGCGCCTCTTCGGTCACCCTGGAGTGATACATCAGGCGGAAGATATGGAAGTGGGTATGCTGGTGATTCAGCGTCTCGCGAATGAGTTCGTTCTGGGCGAACTCGACGATCTTGTCGTGGAAGATCGCGTCCTGACGGGCGAAGTTCGAATAGCGCAGGCGTTCGTCCTTGCCGACCCGCCGAGCCATGACGCCGGCCGCCTCCTGCAGCGCGGCAAGGCGCTCGCCGTCCATTGTTGCGGTGGCTTTGGCCGCGGCGGCAGGTTCAAGCAATAGACGCAGCTCGTAAAGCTCGTCGAAGCGCCGGCGGGTGATTTGTGGGGCGGCGCGATAGCCGATCAGGTGGGTTTTCAGAACCAGCCCTTCCCCCTCCAGCCTGCCAAGCGCTTCACGAATGGGGGTATGCGAGACGTTGAATTCCTTGACGAGATTGTCGACGGTGATGCGCGATCCCGGAGCAATCCTCAAAGACATGAGCTGCGCGAAGATTGCTTCGTAAACGTCGCCAGCCAGACTGTTGGCGCGCTGAATACGACCGGTCGCACGGGCTTCATTGTCAACCGTCAGGTCCGTGTTCTGCATCGTTTGCCTCTTGACAGAACCACCCACTAACATGATGCTCCGCGAAACTCAATCCTATATCCTATACGATTTTATTAGAGGGGTATCGCATGATCATGACCTGCAGCGCCGAGGTCGGCCTCTGGCACGAAGCCAAGCCTGTCGGCTTCCAATCCGTCTTCGCAGGATCTTGTGCATGAGCTTGTTTGCAGCGGCGCGCCTGCCGAGCGAGATTCTATTTGGCAAAGGCCAGCGCCATGTCCTGCCTGCCATTGCCGCCAAATATGGACGGCGTGCGTTCGTCTGTACCGATGAGCGCTTCGCGGCGACGTCGCAGTTCGCCGAGATTCTGGCTGGCTTGCACAACGCGGTGATCGAGGCGCTGGTCTTCGACCGAACGCTGCCGGATGTGCCGCGCGACAGCGTCGCCACCTGCATTGCGCAGGCGAAGGATTTCAAGCCGGACATGGTGATCGGCATCGGGGGCGGCAGTTGCCTCGACATGGCCAAATGCGCTGCACTTCTGCTCAGCCACGGCGGCAAGCTCGAGGACTACTATGGCGAGTTCAAGGTACCCGGCCCTACCCTTCCGGTGGTCGCAGTGCCGACGACGGCTGGAACAGGCTCCGAGGTGACCCCCGTCGCCGTGATCTCCGACCCGGATCGGACGCTGAAAGTGGGTATCGCCAGTCCGCATCTCATCGCGGCAGTGGCGCTTTGCGATCCGGATCTGACGGTGACCTGTCCACCGTCCTTGACGGCGATCGCCGGCGCCGACGCGCTGACGCACGCAATCGAGGCCTTCACAGCGGCCAAACGCGGCGCCGACCCTCATTTGCCGCAACAGCACGTGTTCATCGGCAAGAGCGCTCTGACCGATCATTTCGCGCTTCTGGCCATCAGGCTGCTCGGCCGCAGTCTGGAAAAGGCATATCGCGACGGATCGGACGAGGATGCGCGCGCCGACGTCATGATGGGAGCGCTGGCCGCCGGTTGCGCCTTCGGTACGGCGGGAACGGCCGCCGCCCATGCGGTGCAGTATCCCGTTGGCGCGCTTACCCACACCCCGCATGGCCTGGGAGTGGCCACGATGCTGCCCTACGTGATGACCTACAATCTGGCCGCAGCAGCCGCGGAGATTGCGGAAGTCGGCACTGCTCTTGGCCTTTCCCGTCAGGGCGGCGGCGACGCCGATGCCTTGGCGCACGCCACCATCCGTGAGGTGAGCCGGCTGTTTGGCGCCATCGGCATCACACCGACATTGGCCGAACTGGGTCTTCCCGAAGACAAGATCGACTGGACGGCCGAGCAGGCGCTCGGCATCGAGCGGTTGATCAAGAACAATCCGCGTCCGTTCGACCGCGCCGCGATGCGACAGCTGGTCAGGGCTGCCTATGACGGCGACATGTCCGCCACCATGATGTGATCGACCAGGAGTTCATCCAATGAACATTGCCGCAGGCATATCCGACGAGGATCAAGATATGTTCGACTACGCCACGGTCTCGCACGGTCTCTACATTGGCGGACGCTGGCGGCCCTCATCGGAGGGCCGCGTGATCGAAGTGGTCGATCCCTCGACCGAAGCCGTGATCGCTGCGGTTCCCGACGCCACGCTCGCAGACGCCGCCTCCGCCGTCGACGCGGCCGCAAAGGCGGCGGCCGGCTGGCGCGAGACCCCGCCACGCAGGCGATCGGAAATCCTGCGGCGCTGCTTCGAACTGATGACCGAACGGGCGGAGACGTTGGCCGCGCTGATCTCGCTGGAGAACGGCAAGGCGCTGCGCGATGCGCGCGGCGAAGTCGCCTATGCGGCGGAATTCTTTCGCTGGAACGCCGAGGAAGCGGTCCGCATCAACGGCGAGTTCGGCCTTGCGCCCTCGGGCGCGAACCGGATCATTGTCGACTACCAGCCCATCGGCATTTGCGTGCTCATCACCCCATGGAATTTCCCGGCTGCCATGGCGACACGCAAAATCGCTCCGGCGCTCGCGGCCGGCTGCACGGTGATCCTGAAGCCCGCCAGCGAGACGCCGCTGACGGCCTATGCGCTTGCGGCGCTCTACGAGGAGGCCGGCGTGCCGCCCGGCGTCGTCAACGTGCTGACGACCTCGACCCCCGGGCCGGTGACGGCGGCCATGCTGGCCGATCCGCGCGTGCGAAAGCTGTCCTTCACCGGCTCGACCGGCGTCGGCCGCGTGCTGCTGGCCGAAGCCGCAAAGCACGTCATTTCCTGTTCCATGGAGCTTGGCGGCAACGCACCCTTCATCGTCTTCGACGACGCCGACCTGGAAGCAGCCCTCGACGGTGCGATGGTTGCCAAGATGCGCAACGCCGGCGAAGCCTGCACGGCCGCCAACCGGCTTTACGTCCAGGCCGGCATCCATGATGCTTTCGCGGAAGGCTTGAGCAAACGCATGGCGGCACTCAACGTGGGCCCGGGCACAGACTCAGACACAGAATGCGGGCCGATGATCACCAGGAAGGCTGTGCACAAGATCGACCGGCTTGTGCAGGACGCCGTTGCCCGCGGCGCCAAAATCCTGTGTGGTGGCGGCGTATCTGAAGGCAGAGGCTTTTTCTATCCGCCAACGGTGCTCAAGGACGTGCCGGCCGACGTTGCCATGGCTCACGAGGAGATCTTCGGTCCCGTGGCGCCGATCAGTCGCTTCGACAGCGAGGCGGAGGTCATCGCCAAGGCCAACGACACAGAATACGGTCTCGCGGCCTACATCTACACGCGCGACCTGGCCAGAGGAATGCGCGTGGCATCAAAGATCGAGTCGGGCATGATCGCGCTCAACCGCGGCCTGATGTCGGATCCGGCGGCGCCCTTCGGCGGAGTCAAGCAAAGCGGGTTGGGGCGAGAAGGCGGCCAGAAGCATGGCGTTGCCGAGTTCATGGAGGCCAAGTACATCGCCGTGACCCTGTGAGCGGACATCCCGCCAAAGATCCGTTTCGCATTCGCGATCATGTGGTCGAGTTCGACGACATGGTCGCCGAGATCGTTCGCAGAAGCGAGGAGACCAGGGCGAACGTTCCCATGGTCGCCGATGTCGCCTACGGGGCTGACGCCACCGAAACCATCGATCTGTTCTTTCCCGAGGGCAAACGGGACCGCCTGCCGGTGCACATGTTCATCCACGGGGGCTATTGGCGCATGTTCTCCAAGCGCGACTATTCCTACGTCGCCGAGACCGTTACGAACGCAGGCGCGATCGCGGTCATTGTCGACTACGCGCTGATGCCGACCGTCAGGATGGCCAGGATCGTCGACCAGGTGCGCCGCGCCAAGCGATGGGTATTTGACAATGTCGCACACCATGGCGGCAATCCCGGCCTGCTGACCGTTAGCGGTCATTCCGCCGGTGCGCATCTGGCAACAATGCTTTTCGACGGTGACGAGCGGCCTTCCGGCATCAAAGCTGCGCTGCTGCTTGGCGGCCTTTACGACCTGAAGCCATTGCAGATGTCGTTCCTTGCCGCGGAGATCGCGATCACCGACGAGGAGGCCCGCCGATTCTCGCCGATCGACCACAGTTTCGATCCATCCGTGGGCGTAGATATCTCGGTCGGCGCCGATGAAACGCCGCCGTTCCACAGCCAGGCCGCACTCTTCACGGACCACCTTGACACACAGGGACTGACTGTTTCGCGCACCACCCTTGGTGGGGCCAATCACATGAGCAGCGTCCGTGACCTTGGCTTGGCTGGTACCGAGGCCGCGTCACTGCTGGCCCGCGTCGTGGCCGCCTGAGACTTCCGCCAGAAGCGCTGCTGGGCGCGACCGTTCTTCAAAGTAGCGTCGCAGCATCGAGGTGCCGACAGCGGTGGCAAATCTTCCGCCACCGGTCGCCATACCGTAAGCCCGCCGGCGATGTCGACGTCGACGTGGTTCATGCTTTCCAGCGTGATTGAGCTTGATAACCGACGTCGGCGATCGCCGTCATGCAGGCAGCCCAGTTGAGTTCTCAAGGCTGGCCGGCCAAAGACGCCCTTCAGGGGAGAGCGGGCCGACGTTCCGCAACACCGGCCCGCAACCTCAGAATATGATAGCCCGCGGCACCCCGGAGAAGGGAATCTGCGCTCTCACACCAGCATCGACTGCTGGGCGAAGATGCCCGCCATCGCGCCGTGCGATATTGCCAGGGTGACCGATGGCGGCGTGAGGGGGTTGGCGAGGTCGCCCGCGGCGTAGATGCCGGGCATGCTGGTTTCGCGGCGCTCGTCGACCTTGAGGATTACGCCGAGGGGCGTATCGACCGTGGCGAGGCCCAGTGATTCATGCAGGCTTGCGGACGGCTTGTTGCGCGGATGCGCGAACAGGATGTCGACCGCGACCTTGGGGCCGGTATCGAGCTTGACGGTGGCGTTATGCCCCCCATGATGGGCGATCTCGCTGATCCGGCCGTCGACGACAGGTATGTTGCGGCGCGCCAGACCGGCCCGGATATCGGGCGGAATGTCGTGACCATCAGCGAAGACCGTCAACCTGTCGGTCCAATCGTGGAACAGCCTGACCTGATTCATCGACTGTGGGCCGGACCAGACGAGGCCCCAATGCTGGCCGGCGACTTCAAAGCCGTCGCAATAGGGGCAGGGCACGATGGACGTGCCCCAACCTTCGGCAAAGCCCGGAACATCAGGCATCTGGTCGGCGACGCCATAGCTCAGGATCAGCCGGCGCGCGCCGAGGCTTCCGCCATCGCCAGTGAGGACGGAGAAATCGTCGATGGCCCCGGAGAGGCTGTCGGCCCGGGCATTGACCAGCTTGATCGTGGGATAGCGCGCCAGCTGCCGCCGCGCCTCGGCCAGGATGTCCAGCGGTGGCTTGTGATCGTGGCCGAGCAGGCCATGCGAGTGGCCGGCGAAGCGGTTGCGCGGCAGGCCGGTATCGAGAACGGTGACCTTACGGCGGGCACGGCCGAGTTGCAGGGCGCCGGCGAGACCGGCAAAGCTGCCGCCGATGATGATGACGTCATCCATGATGGGCTCCGTGTTGTGGATGAGGGGCTGGTTAGACCTGGTTGAAACCTACCCATCGGCTTGCGCATTTCAGAAACTACATGGTATCGTAATCCAAGAATTAGGATACTGTCAAGGACTGGAATTGTCGTGACCGAAAATAGCCAGGGCCGGCGCGGCCGGCCCGCCAACGAGGCGCTTGGCCAAACGATACTCGACGCTGCGTCCGAACTCTTTGTGGAATTGGGGTTTCAAGCGACCACATTGGACAAGGTCGCCCAGCGGGCGAAGATATCCAAACTCAGCATCTATCGGCACTTCGAGAACAAGGAGGCGCTGTTCAGCGCGGCCATCGCGTCCGGCTGCCATCAGTTGTTTGCACCACAGGCCCTTCTTGAAGGCGTCGGCGGTTCGGTCGAGGATCAGCTCATGGCGGTGGGATCATCCCTACTTCGCACGCTGTTGAGATCAGATGTCCGCAGTGTCGAAGCCATGGTCATGGCCGACCAGACGAATCCAAAGTCCTTAAGCAAGCTCCATTACGAAGCCGGCCCCGCCCATGTCATCGCCCAAATCGAGGTCCTGTTGCGTCAGTTGCACGCGAAGGCGGTTCTGAACGTGCCCGATCCTCTCCGGTCCGCCCGCTTGTTTGCCGCGCTTTTCAAAGGATCCGATCTTTTGATTATCGCACGCTTCGATGAGGCGAGAGCGGCGGACGACAACGAAATCGAATCCTATTGCCGGTCGGCCGTCGCCATGTTCATCGCTGCGCACGGCTAGCAGTCCGCCCTGCCCGCTAATCATTGTATTTCTGCGAAATACTCCGCTAGAGTCGGCGGCGCGATGGCGCCCATCCACCCCATGTCGATCGCGCCGGGTCGGGCTGCGCGCCCGCCGGTGAGCGGCATCTCCTACCTGCTCCGGTCACACAGCGCTGACCCTTGAGCGCCTCCGCCGACCTGTGAGGGCGAGGAAGAGAATGCCGGTTATGGCCGCGAGAATCGAGCAGATGAGGTGTCGATCGCCGCGAAGGGACACCTGCGGACGGAACGTTTTTGGTACACTTGAGTACGTCCATTCGTGGGTCGGGCTCCAGCGGCTCGTGCCCGACGCGCCCCGGGGAAGGCCGCTGGTGCCCGCGACAGATCCTTCCAAGGTGCGGGTCTGGAACGGCCCAAAAATTCTCTCGAGCTCCCGGAACATCGGTCCGCCCCTGTGGTTCGACAAGCAGCGGCACAGTCGATCCAACCAGGCATCGGCCCGCTTAGGACAGGCGCGAGGTCCCTACCCACAGATCTTGCGAAAATAGGAGCAAGCTATGCGAGCGTTGGTCTGGCACGGCAAGGAAGACATACGCTGCGATCAGGTTTCGGACCCGGAAATTGAGGATGAACGTGACGCGATCATCAAGGTGACGAGTTGTGCCATATGCGGCTCCGACCTTCACCTCTACCACAACTATGTGCCAGCCATGCTGCCCGGCGACATCATGGGCCACGAGATGATGGGAGAGGTCGTTGAGGTCGGCAAGGGCGTCAACGGCGCTCTGAAGGAGGGAGACCGCATCGTCGTGCCGTTCACCATAATCTGCGGTGAGTGCGACCAGTGCAAGCGACAGAACTTTTCGGTTTGCGAACGCACAAACCGCAAGAAGAATCTCGGTGACAAGGTGTTCGGGCACACCACCGCGGGTCTGTTCGGCTACACTCATTTGACCGGCGGCTATCCCGGGGGACAGGCGGAATACATGCGTGTGCCGTTCGCCGATGCCACGCACGTAAAGGTGCCTGACAGCCTTACCGACGAGCAGGTTCTCTTCCTCGGCGATATTTTTCCTACCGGATGGCAGGCGGCGGCACAGTGCGACATTGAGCCCACCGATACGGTTGCGGTGTGGGGCTGCGGCCCAGTCGGGCAGATGGCCATACGCAGCGCCCTGCTGCTCGGCGCCAAACAGGTGGTGGCGATCGATTGCCTGCCGGAACGGCTTTCCATGGCCGCGGCCGGCGGCGCCATCGCCATCAATTTCGCCGAGGAAAGTGTCGTCGAACGACTGCGGGAACTCACCGGCGGAAAGGGCCCGGAGAAGTGCATCGATTGCGTCGGCATGGAAAGCCACGTCTCGCTGGCCCAGCCCGATACCGTCTACGATCGCGCAAAGCAGTTGATGCTGATGGAAAATGATCGACCGCACGTTCTGCGTGAGATGATCTATGTCTGCCGGCCGGCCGGCGTGATCTCGATCCCCGGCGTCTACAGCGGGCTGGTCGACAAGATTCCGATGGGACAGGCAATGAACAAGGGGCTCACCTTCCGAATGGGGCAGACCCATGTCAACCGTTGGACCGAGGATCTGTTGCGCCGCATCGAAGATGGCCAGATCGACCCATCCTTCGTCATCACCCATACCGTGGGGCTCGAGCAGGGACCCGAGATGTACAAGGTGTTTCGCGACAAGCAGGACAGTTGCATCAAGGTTGTACTGAAACCGTAGGGAAATCGTCATGAACGTGATTGCCAAACTTACCAACATCACCCGATCGCCTGGCGATCCCAAAGTGCTGAAGACTGGGCAGAGTGCGGTCGCGGCCTCCGATGGCCTTGCCCGCAAGCTCGGCTGGTTCAGCATCGCGCTTGGCGTCGCCGAGCTGGTTGGCGCCGAACGGATTGCCGGCGCGCTCGGCATGCGCGGCAAGGAAGATCTGATCCGCGCTTATGGGGCGCGGGAAATAAGCAGCGGCATACTCTCGCTTTCAGTGGACAAGCAGGCCGGGCTTTGGAGCCGGGTGGCCGGCGACGGCCTGGATATCGCGACATTGCTGACAGCATATCGGCATGGCAACCCAAAGCGCGATAATGTAGGCCTTGCGCTTGCCATGGTCGCCGGCATCACATTGCTCGACATCATCGGTGCGAAAAGCGTGACCGCGCGCCACTCTCGGAGCAGGACCAAGCCACGCGACTACAGCGATCGAAGCGGCTTTCCCGGAGGCACTGCCGCAGCCCGCGACCGTGCCCGCTCGCAGCGTAGCCAGGAGGCCGGCGCAGCCTGATAGAGATTTCCGAACCCTGGCGCTATGCGACCTGGACAGGTGGCATCTCGTCAGGCCCTAACGCCAGAGGTGGTTGCTCTCGGCGAGCCGAGTTTGCTGGAACAGAGTGGACCGTCGCGCGGCCGTTCTCGCCGTCTCCTGGGTCACCGCCGCGCATGGGTTGTGTGGCCGGTGCGTTAAAGGCACGAAGCAAGCAGCGATCCGACCGGTGTCGAGCCTTCCATGTCTCTTGCCTTGGCAAGGTTCCGGCGATCCTCAGGCCGAGTCGCGTTCGGGAAGCTCGGTCTCTTCCGCCACCCCTTTCCGCAGGTCTCGGCGCAAGCGTTCCGCTTCGTCGGAATTATTATCGTCGTCTGTCCGCTCGAGTTCGCGATCGATTGTCTCGCGCGACCCCTCTGCCGGATCCTGTTGCGGAGATGTGTTCGGGCCGGTTTCGATCTTGCCGTCGCCGGGAACGGTGCGGTCGCGAGACTTCGTCATCTTCAGCTTCCCTTTCATCTGTCATCTGCCTCGGCATCTCCGATGGCATGAATTTTGGCCGCTTCCCTGCCGAACCGGATCGTCGACGCTTTGTTCCGGGAAAGCCCCCGCAGGTTCGTGCTGGTCGGCCCCGGGGCATTGGTCGATGCCCTTGCCGGGAAGCATCCTATGCCAATGAGGTCGGCGGCAGCCTCATCAATGTCGTTATCAACATATGGGCTGTGAAGGCGTTTTCGGCCCGGACACGCGAGCACGCCAGGCTCGCGGCGAGTTTTCGAACCGAAGCAGATGCGCAGCGTAACAACTGGATGTATACGGAAAAGGCTGCCTCATCCACGACATCGCGCTTTCGGTAATGGCCGGCGGCATGCTCGCCTGGGCGGTCCGGCAGCTGGTAGCGAACTGGTCATAGGCCTTTGCAAAGCCGCGTCGATGAAGCGGGTGCGGTAGCGCTGGTCGGTGTAGCGTCGAGGCATCTGTCAATCGGAGACAAGCGCGACCGCTTGTGGGACCTCACTGTTTTTCCACCGGGACTCGACATCTCACTATCATAGTTGATTGTGGCTGCCGGTGACCCTGCGTAATGGATAGCCATTCCAACTCTCCAACAGGAAAACGGTATGTTGTATCCGGGTCGGTTTTTGGGGCCAAGCGACATTGAGATGCTCGCCCAGGTTTGTCACACGGTCTGCAAAGAGCGCGCCCTACCTCTTGCTTCGCAGAACGGAGAGCGCATAGCTGCGCACATACTCAGGCTGTTTATGAACGGCTTGATTGGGCAGAATGAACTGCTTGATGCTGAGAGGAACTGGGCTCGTCGGCCTGACCGTTCGGTCCAGCAGACGATGTCAACTACGCGCACATGAGAGGCCGCGTGACCCAGTCTTGGTAGTCGGGAAGCCGCCAAGGCCAGTTGGGAACAAACCTGACATTTAAGCGTTTGTAGAGCCCTTCCACCGGGCAACTCACCGAAATGCTTCTTGCCGTGCATGATGCGATGTCGACGGCCGTTTTGGCGGGCAGGAGCGCCAATGCGGAAATAGTAGGCGTGGTCGACCTCACCAACAAAGCTGAGGTCGACATCGGCATCACCAGCTTGGGAAGAGCCATCCAGTTCGTGGCCAACGCCTCGGTGCTTGGATACGACATTCGCGGCGCCATGGTCTTCTATGGCGCGCCCGGCACCCCGAGCCTAAGGGCGAGAGAGTGCGAGCGCTTGTGGGCGCAGTTTGGCGGCGCGCTTCTACAGCCGTAGCTCCATCAGGACGTTCGCCCCGCCCGTTCTTGGTATGAACGCGTACGGAACTGAGGCGCTACCCAGCCGCAGCGGGAATGGCTCAGTGGTAGCTCTAGCTGGCGACCGCACTAAGCAGCTTTTCGGTGATGGGCTTTGAGCGGCTGAGCCAGCGTGAGAACGTTCGGCCGCATATCTGCCGGTGCCTGCTTTCATGTGACTGGGCGGGGCTATTGGGGAGCCGTGTTGACCGCTGGCCCTTAGCCGAGGGAAGCACAGTACGGCAACCTCGCTCTTTGCTGGCTAACATCCTTCCGCTCTCAGGGACCGGACCATGCGCACAACAACAGGGTCATACGGTTTCTTTTCGGATTTCCGATAATTCATTGTGAAAAGCGCAGCACGCTGGTTGCAGACCATAATTGCACGGACGTAGCGAATCTCGCCATTCTTGACCCCGGAGTAGCTGGCCCATTTCGGGGCTAGGCGCCGATAGGTCAGTCGCCAACCGGCCTTTTCGTCCTCGATCATGCGATGTTCAATCTCGGCGCGAAAACTTGCTTTGCCCAGTCGCGCGCCCCAAACGACCAGAAACGCGTCTCTTGGGCCCTGAAAAGCCGCGCCCTGCTCCGAATTCTGGGTCAGGACGAAATTCGGAGGAATATCGAAACTAAAGCCAAGCTGTCGGACGCCGAAGGGCTGCCACGCCTCGGCCTGAAGCAACGTGGTCCAAAAGAGAAAAACTGTAAGTCCCAGCAGTAGGCGTCGCATTGCTCTGATTTAGCGCTGGCTAACATCGTGTCCAGACGGACAGAGGTCCGTGACATAAAAAATATGCTTCATGGCCGCGCAGCATATGGACGCGGGATTCGCGATTGACGGCGTGCGGTCGAAACGGCTTCCGTCCCACGAAAGGAGAGGACGCAGAGGGAATTGGTGCGTCGGTATGATCGATTGGCAGAAAATTGGCGAGGCCGAATGTCCAACGTTCATTGCCCGCAAAAATGGGCGCCGGCTTCCTCTTGTGCCTAGGGAAGAAGAGCCGAATTATTCCCTGGCGGAGACCCTGATCTACCTCAGACGGGGCATGCCTCAGTAACTTCGCCGTGACCTGATCCCTTCGGGGAACAATCACATCGAGCTCCAGTTTGGCCTTCAAGCGAAAGCACTGATGGAGCATGCCATGAGATTTCCACACAGCAAGACGGCCGCGGCCGCCGTTTTCATTGCCCTGACCTCCCCCGCACTCGCCCAGACAAGCGGAACACCATCACCCTCGACACCTGCACCCGCTCCGGCAACCGAACCGCCGACCGCCGGACAGTTGCCGGATGCGACCGGACAAGCGGATGCACCAACACGCGAAATGATCCGCCAGATGGTTGAGCAAGCTGTCCGGGAGAGACTGCAGCAGGATCGCGGTTCCGAAGAAGGTTTCCGCGAGCAAGATAGTCGCAACTATCAAGGCGATCGCAACGAGGGTGCTGACCGCCACGATGAAGATGGCGGCCGTTGGCAGAACCACGGTGGCCGCGATCGTGGACACAGAATGGCTGGACGCTGGCATCATCAGCTGATGCGCAGTGCCGGCATGCGACTGATGTTCGGGCTGTTGGACACCGATGGCGACGGATCGGTTTCCGAGGACGAGGTTCAACGCGCGGTGGGCAGGATGTTCAGTAGCATTGACGAGAATGGTGACGGCAAGATCGATGCGGACGAGATCCAGTCCTTCATGCATGGCTCCAGCATGCATGGCACTGATAGCGAGGACACGCCGTAGCTGCCTTCAAAGTGAATGCCCTCCCTCGGACAAAGCGGGCGCGTGGCGGCCGATCCCGAAGAGGTGTCTCTTGGCTGTTAGGCGCCCGGCCAGCACCCTTTAGGCTTGAGCTATTCCCGCAGTCCCGCGAGACGCCAGCCGTGAAAAAAAAGGCTTCGCATTGCTGATCGAGGAACGATCGAAGCCGACCAACGCAAGGTCACTCGGGCGCTCGGTCTTCCAGCAGAACGAAGGATGCGGCGATCAAGTCGTCGCCATTGATACGTCCTTGGCTGTCCTCCAACATAGTTGCAACCTTGTGGAAGGCCATCATTTCACCCGCGTCAATCTGCGCTTCACGCATCTTGGCTGTGAGATCAGCCACGCGATTTCCTAACGAATGTGATTTTGCAGTCTCGCAATTCGACATGATTAGTCATCCTTTGCCTTGGCGTTTCACGCTGCCGAACGCAATGCTTCAGCGGATGTTCCGAATTTGGCCATCAGTCTTATGGGATAGGACTTGCGTCTGATTGCGGTTGGAAGAAGCCCGAACGGCGGAACACGCAGCCGGACGCCGAATTGGAAACCCACCGTCGATCGAAGTCCCTTGTCGCCGGTTGAGATCCCGCATCTTCACTGTCGAGAGGGTGGCGGGATCACCTTCCGAGGAGCGAGCGCATATGAGGTAATAGATATTTGGCAGATGTACTCACGGCCATCCTGCTCGCTTCTTTTGTCTGCGCATGTTCATTCTTTTCGGGAAACCCCATCTCTCCAACAACACGCAACAACCGCGTTGCTACCCACGATTGATGCGATGACAACTGCATCAACAAAGCAAAGCCTCTTCGCCTAAGGTGCGATTGCCGCGGGCTTTTCGACTTGAAGGTCGTCCAACAGGTCCCGGTGGTCAGGCGGTGGCGTTCAGCGGGAGCCAGGTAGACTCATCGCGAAAATCCCGCAGCGAGGCATGTCGCAAGTCCTCCTCGCCGCGTGCGGATACTGGAATCCGCCTGGCTCGTTGTGACAGGCATGCGAAGATGAGTGTCGGCGCATGGACGCGGAAAAACCCGCCAGCGTGAGCCAGCGGGCCTTGTGATGGGATGGCCCGCGCGTGCGGTCAAGGCTGCGCGGGCCGACCATGATGAATGAGGGGACATCTTGGTCACCGGCACGACCGATGAAGAACGAGCCGGGTGTGACAAAACACCCTTGGAGCGAGGATGTTCCCGTCCGCACAAAAAAGCCCGCCGGCGTGAGCCGGCGGGCAATCGCTATTTTGCCGTCAAGCGGACAGACCGCTTGCGGCCCACCCACTGCAGCATTTTTCCACTTTGAGCCGAAATCATTCTCAACTATGGTTCGCCAGGCTTAAGGCATGGGGGATTGCCGATGGTTTTATCACGCAGGGGTGTCGTGCTCGGCGGTCTGGCGCTGGTCGCGGTCGGTGGAACCGGCAATATTGTTCAAGCCGCGGCGGCAAAATCCTTTTTCGCCGGTACCGCCAGCGATAACGATTTCGTCTATCGCAAGACCAACTTCGCCAAGATCGACAAGAGATGGCATCGCCAGATCGTCAAGTATTTCAGCAGCGAGCCGGTCGGCACCGTCGTGGTCGATACCCGCCACCACTTCCTCTACCTCATCATGGAAAACAAGACTGCCATCCGCTACGGCGTCGGCGTCGGCAAGGAAGGCTTCAAATGGTACGGCCGCGCGACGATCGATCGCCGCGCGCTGTGGCCGCAATGGGTCCCGCCCCCCGAAATGCGTGAGCGCAAACCGGACTTACCGCCCATGATCGCAGGCGGCGCGTCCAACAATCCGCTCGGGCCGCGCGCGCTCTATCTGTACCGCGACGGCGCCGACATCGGCTACCGCCTGCATGGCACGCTGGAGCCATGGAGCATCGGCACCGACGCTTCCAGCGGCTGCATCCGCATGTTCCCCGAAGACATCATCGACCTCTACCAGCGGTGCCCGATCGGCACCGCGGTGGAGGTCCTGCCGCACATCGCCGACCAGGCGCCCGCTTCCACCACTGTCGAATGATTGGCGCATCATGAACCGCATGATTGAAAACACGTGCCGGCTGCTCGCAGCCGGCCTGCTGGTTGTGGCCGCATCCTGCTCGACCAGCAACACGCTGGCCCCGTCCACGCCTGACGTCACCAACGCCGAGATTGCCGGCTTCCAGAACGTGCAGCCGGGAAGCGAGGAGGATTTTATCCTCAATGTCGGCCGCCGCACCTATTTCACGAAAGGTTCGGCCGCGCTCGATTCTGTCGCCAAGGCCACCCTCGACACCCAGATCGCCTGGTTGACAAAGCATCCGCGCTGGCTGCTCAAGCTGCAGGGTTTCGCCGACGATCCCGGCGCAAGTGAAACGGCGCTGTCGCAGCAGCGCGCCGATGCGGTGATGGACTACCTCGCCGCCGGCGGCATAGACCGGAACCGCATGTGGGCCAAGGGCTACGGCAAGGACAGGCTCGTCCGCGACTGCCCCGACTCCGCCTGCAGGTCGCAGAACCGCCGCGTTGTGTCTAATTTGCGCGATGAGAGGGACGAGTCGTAGAGGCTGCTGTTTTGCTGGCCGCCAAATCAGTCTCACAACGCGACGGCGGCATGGCTGCAATGCGCCTATCAGGGACATTCACCCAGCGTTTGCCCCCCCGAAACCTGACGCTCCGGTGAACCCGGAATGAAGTCAGCTTCCCGTCTACCAACCTCCGGCTCAGGGCCTGGTGGGAGGCTTCGGCATGCGCCTCGACCAGTTTGCGGACGTGGCGGTTGTCCGCGATCCTGATCGGCATGAGCCTCGCCACATGTCGGTGTGCTACGGGGAGTGGGCGCCGTGGAGCTAGCAGGTACGCTCGCTCAAAGCATCGGCCGTCCACCGGTGACCTCGTAGAGTGCGCCGGTGGTGTAGCTCGATCCTTCCGAGGCAAGCAGCACATAGGTCGCTGCAAGCTCTGCCGGTTGCCCGGGACGCTTGAGCGGTGTGTTCTTCCCGAACTCCTTGACCTTCTCAGAGGGCATTGTCGACGGGATCAGCGGCGTCCAAATCGGCCCGGGAGCGACCGCGTTTACCCGAATGCCGCGTTCAGCTACCAGTCCTGCAAGTCCGGCGGTGAAGTTGGCGATCGCTCCTTTGGTAGTGGCGTAGGCAAGCAGTGCCGGCGAGGGACTGGTCGCGTTGATTGAGGATGTGTTGATGATGGTCGAGCCGGGTTCCATGTGCTTCACTGCTTCCTGGGACAGATAGAACATCGCATAGACATTGGTGCGAAAGGTGAGATCCCATTCCTCCGCGCTGATGTCCTCCAGCTTCTCGAACGACGCCTGGTGGGCTGCATTGTTGACGAGGATGTCCAGGCGCCCGCATTCATCGATAGCTCGCTGCACAAGCGACCGCGCGAAGATTTCGTCCGAGATGTCGCCGGGTGCGAGCACCGCCTTGCGCCCCGCTTCCTCGACCAAGCGCGCCGTCTCCTGCGCATCTTCGTCCTCTTCAAGATAGGAGATCATGACGTCGGCGCCTTCGCGTGCAAACGCGATAGCCACCGCCCGGCCGATGCCCGAGTCCGCGCCGGTGATCAGCGCGACGCGGTCCGTCAGCTTACCGCTGCCGCGATAGCTCTCCTCTCCGTGGTCGGGCCGTGGATCCATCTCGTCGGTATAGCCGGGCATGTCCTGCTGCTGTTCGGGAAGCGGCGGCTGAGGATATTTCTGCTGGGCATCCTGCATGTCAGCTCCTTTTTTGGCTGGAGTTGCGGTTGTGTCGATCCGGTTCCGTGATCGGTCCCTTGGCGGCTTTCGAGCCACCGCCCCATTCCTCGGCCTTGCACGCTTGGTCGCCGCCCATGAGGTCCGGCGAACCGCGATTTGCGGTGCCGCTGTCGGTCTTGTTCAACTCGTGCTCCTTCTTGCGTGTGGTCAGTCTTTCTCGCCGGCGGTAATCATCGACCTCAGCGGCTCTTGCGCCACATTCGCCTCGATTTCCGCGCGTCCGGGGGTATCCGGTAGCGCCTTGCGGAAATTTCTCGCATAATCCGGTGGCATCTTCGGTGGCATCATCGGTTCGTACGGGTCGACCACGGCCTCGATGACCACCGGACCCTCAGCAGCCAGGGCAGCGTCGAGAACACCTTCCACCTCCTCGGCGCGAGAGACGCTGTAGCCGATGCCGCCCATGGCTTCGGCGGCCATGGCGAAGTCGATGGGCTGGAGTTCGCAGGCGAATTGCGGGTTACCGAGGAACATCATCTGCTCCCAGGCGATCTGATTGAGCATGCCGTTCTTGAGCACGAGCACCTTGAGTGGGACCCGGTACCGAACTGCCGTCGAGAACTCGCCGAGTTGCATCGCGAGACCGCCGTCGCCGACGACCGCGAAGACCGGCCGGCCGGGAAAGGCTAGGCCCGCGGCGATCGCATAGGGCAGTCCGCATGCCATCGAGGCCAGCGCGCCCGAGACGCCGAAGGCCTGCCCGTCACGCAGCTCGATATGGCGGGCCGCCATCTCGGTGTTCTGGCCGGAATCGGCAACCAGGATCGCATCATCGGGCAATCGTTTCCCAAATGCGCGTGTAACCACCTGGGGCTTGAGCGAAGTGGCGGCCTTTTGCTCCGACTGCGCCATCATCTCGCGCCAGCGTCGCATGCCCGCCTGCGCCTTCTCGAGGAAGCTGCGATCATCCTTGCGCTTCAGGCGCCTGTTCAGCAATCGCAGCGTCACGGCGGCATCGCCGGCAAGGCCGGCCTCAACGGGATAGCGCAGGCCGATGCGCTGCGGGTCGCGCTCGATCTGCACCCCGCGCGCCTGTCCCGGCTTCGGGTAGTATTCGATGTAGGGAAAGGTCGAGCCGACGACGAGCAGCGCGTCACATTCCTCCATGATTTCCTGCGACGGCAGCGTGCCGAGAATTCCGATGCCGCCAGTCGTCAGCGGGTGATCGTCGGGCAAGGCAGCCTTACCGAGCAAGGCCTTTGCGACGGGGGCACCAAGCAGCTCCGCCGTCTCTTCCAACTCGTGCCTGGCACCAAGCGCGCCCCGACCGGCGAGGATCGCGACCTTCGTCGCCCCGTTCAGGATCTCGGCGGCTTTCGCAAGTTGTTCTTCGTCGGGAAGCCTGCTTCCTTCGAACCAACGATCCGGCGTATGCGACGGTTTGTTGCGCTTCGAGCGCTTGGCTTGGTAGAGCGTGTGCTCCTGCACATCGCTGGCGATCGACAGATGCGCAACGCCGCGACGTGCCAGCGCCGACCTGCAGGCGAGACCGGCCAGGCTTTCCATATGCGCCGCGTCGGAGACCTGCGCGTTGAAGACGGCGACATCGCTGAAGACGCGCGTCAAGTCGACATCCTGCTGGGTGAAGGTCTCGATGAGGTCGTGGAACTGCATGCCGGTAATGGCGAGCACCGGCGCTTGGTCGAGCTTGGCATCGTAGAGTCCAGTCAGGAGGTGTGTGCCGCCAGGGCCGGAAGTTGCGAGGCAGACACCGAGCTTGCCTGTCCATTTTGAGTAGGCGCACGCCATGAACGCCGCGGATTCCTCGTGCCGCACCTGAATGAAGCGGATGCGGTCCTGCCGCTTGCGCAGCGCCTCCATGATGCCATTGATGCCGTCGCCCGGCAGGCCAAAGATGATATCGACGTTCCAGTCGATCAGCGTCTCGATGAGGATGTCCGCGGCGGTCGGCATGTCTCAGTCCTTACCGCGATGCGGATCCCGCCGCCTGGCTGCTCTTGTTCGCGGTCTTGTCAGTCTTACGCTGGTCTTTGTTGCCGCCGCGATTGCCGCCATGCAACTCGTCGGAAGATTGAGCGGTCTTGCCGTCTTCCAAATTAGTGGCCATGCGCAAAGCTCCCTACATCCGGCCTGCCTAACCAGAAAGTCGGTGAGATGTTCCGTGCCCGAAGGCAAGGCCGCCTAGTCAGGTGCCGAAGGCAAACGTGTCAGTACCACCCGATGAGGCGCTGTTCGGCAGTCAGCGGCTGAACAGGCGAGGTGCGATCGAACAGACGAAGGCATCGAACTGCTGCGAGGCCGAGGATTGCATGTAGTGGCCGAGGCTGTCTGATCGCCAAAAGCTCTCGCGGCAGAGCTGGCCGATGTTCAGGTCGCGTCTTCGCAGGTCCCTATAGCCAGAGCGCAACGCCGCCCGGACCGTCCCCATAGGCGAACTCCTCGCACCCCTCGTCGACGATTTCTCGCGCGGGATTCCGCCTCAGTGGCGAAAGGACTCGTTCGTCGCGCACACCGCGGCGGGCGATGTGCGCCTCGACCATGCGGTGCCTGGCGTGCCGGTAGTCTGGGATGGCTCCTCGATAGCCTTAAAAAGACGGCAGGCTTAGTCGTCCTGCCTGCGCTTGTGGTGCTCGCTCTCCTGGTTTTCGCCGCGGATCATCTGGCGATCGTCCTTGTCGGTCAATTCCACGCCCTCGTCGCGTAGATTGGCGCCGTCTTGCCGCGCCTCGCGCTCCTGCTTGGATGTCTTCAGCTCATCCTCGGCATTGAAATCGTCGCCGGCATTGCTGGAGTTCTCGCGCTTTTCGATGATGCGCAGCTGCTGCTCGTGGGTCTTCCGGCCGGCCATGGCAAGGTGCCTCCTACTTGTTCGTGCGTCCGGTCTGGTCAGGGTTGATGCCGCCCTGAGGCGTGACGTCGTTCTCGACATCGCCTTCGAACGTATTGTCCCCATCGAGAGCATCGCTCTCGTCGAGCATATCGCCGCCCTTGACCGCGCCCTTCGAGGTGCCGATTCCCGGGTTGTCTCGCAGATCCTTGTCCGTGGGCTGTTTAGTCTTGGGGTGTTGGTTGGTCATGGAATTTCTCAGCGCTGGTTGAGCTTGGACGAAAGACGGTCCTGGCGCTGTCCAACTTCAACGTGGAGAAAATGTTCCGGAACATATTCGCTTGTCAGGTGCGCGTAAGCGGCCAGGCGGCCGCCGTCTCGGCTAGCGAAACTCCAAGCATGCCACATTACATCCCATTCCGAGGCGAATTGGCAGGCTAAAGTGAAAATCGAGACGGTCGAAAGCTTGCAAGGAGTGGGTGCTCTGTTCCGGTGGCGATCTCGGTTGCAAGCAGTTCGCCGGCAATCAAGCCAAGTGTTGCGCCGCTGTGGCTGAAGGCGACGTAATACCCCTCGATCTCCCGCAACTGGCCGAAGACCGGCTCGCCGTCTCCGGGGATCGGCTTGGGCCCGACACCGTAGCTCTCCAATTCCAATTTCGGATGACCGTCGAGAACATTCGACGCTTCGTCGAGAAGCCCCTGGATGGTCGATGCTTTTACGCGATAAGTCCCGTCCGGATTGACTACCACCTCTTTTTCCGACCAGGCAGAATCGAGCGCGAGGGCGCCATCAGGCGTCGGCCGGATGGCGACGCGCGGCGTGTTGAGCACGGCGCGTAGAGGCAAGTCGACTGGCTTGGTGCTGACCAGCAGCGCGATCGGTGTCCCATCGGCAATACGCTGACCGGCCACGGCAACCATTCGCGGCACATCCGCACCGGTCGCCAGAAGCACCGCGTTGGCGGCGAAGCTGATCCCGCTGGTGGTGGTGACGCCGGTGGCGCGGCCGTTGGCGACGGTGACGGTAGCGCTTCCGGCCTCGGTGACCACCTGGCCGCCCCGCTCCACGAATTCCGCGATCAATATTTCGATCAGCGACGGCAGGTCGACCCAGCCCTCGCCCGGGTTGAAGATCGCGCCTTGAGGCGTGACAGCGCTTGCGCAGACACCCGGCGCGACCAACCTTATGGCGTCCGCGGACAGATGCTGCGCATCATAGCCGAGACGTTTTTCGTGAGCGAAGACATCGGCGATCTCGTTTGAGGCATCGTCCGCATCCCACGTCAGGCCACCGTTGAAACGCAGCCAGGCGGCATCCGGGCATCGCGCCGACAAACTGCGGTAGCGGTCGATACCGATCATGCGCAGGCGATGATATTCAGCCGAGCGCCTGCGCGCCGAATTGATCCAGGCGAGCGAGCGGCCGGAAGCTCCCTTGGCGAGCGGTCCATCATTGACCAGCACGGTCTCGATGCCGAGCCTTGCAAGATGAACGGCCGAGGAGACGCCAAAAATGCCGCCGCCGACGACAACGACCTTGGAAACCTGATGTGATGCAGCCATGAGATATCTTTCACTGGTGGAGGTTGGTTTGGGCGGCCGTCTTGAAGGGCTCATGCGTGATCAAAGCACTTCGGCAAGGAAGTGCTTCAGACGTGGGCTTTTCGGCGTGTCGAAAATCGCTGCAGGCGTGCCGGCCTCGATGATGCGGCCTTCATCCATGAAGACGACCTGATCGGCGACCTTGCGGGCGAAGCCCATTTCATGTGTCACCACGACCATTGTCATGCCGCGCCGGCCGAGATCCGCCATGAGGTTGAGCACGCCCTTCACCAGTTCGGGATCGAGTGCGCTTGTTACCTCATCGAACAAGATGACCTCCGGGTCCATCGCCAATGCACGAGCGATTGCCACACGCTGCTGCTGGCCACCGGAAAGGCTCCCTGGACGATGGTGTTTGCGGGTCGCAAGCCCGACGTCGGCAAGGCGCGCCTCGGCGATGCGCTCAGCTTCCTGTACAGGGAGCCCCTTTACCTTGGTCAGCGACAGCATGACGTTTTCGAGCGCGGTGTGGTCGGGAAACAGATTGAACTGCTGGAAAACCATCCCGACACGCCGGCGCAGTTTTTCAGGCTTCATCGCCAGGATGCTCGCACCATCGAGCAACACCTCACCGCCCTTGGGCTCGACCAGGCGGTTGAGGCAGCGCAGCAGGGTCGACTTGCCCGAACCTGATGGGCCGATCACGCATGTGACCGTGCCAGGCTTGACTGCCAGGCTGACGCCTTTGAGAACATCGAGGTCGCCATAGGCCATGTCGAGATCGGTGATGGCGAGACTGCCGCCCTTGAAGCGGGGCAGCGCTGAGCGGGCATCAGAGCCGGCCTCCGAAGGTGCACTGCCGGTGGCGCCCTCCAGTTCGCTCACTTCGGCCAGGCCGCTGATGACGAGGCCGGCCTTTTGCTTTCCGACCCGCAGCGAGTTGTCGATGTAGTTGACCACATGGGTCAACGGCACGGTGATGACGAGATAGAACACGCCGGCCAGAAGCAATGGCGAGAGGTTTCCGGTGACCACTGCCTGGTCCTGACCGACACGGAAGATCTCGCGCTCCGAGGCGAGCAGACCGAGGAAGTAGACAAGGCTTGAATCCTTGACGTTGCCGATGAACTGGTTGACGAGGGCCGGCAAGACGCGGCGGATGCCTTGCGGGATCACGATCAGGCGCATGCCTTGGCCGTAGCTCATGCTGAGCGCCCTGCAGGCCTCCATCTGCCCGCGCTCGACGCTCTGGATGCCCGAGCGGAATATTTCGCCGATATAGGCGCCGGCGATCAGGCTCAGCGCAAGAATGCCGAGCGGAAAGGGCGAAGGGCCGAAGATTTCACGGCCGATGCGGGCAAAGCCCTGGCCTATCAGCAGGATGGTGACGATCGCCGGCAGCCCACGGAATATATCCGTGTAGACCCGCGCCGGAATGCGCAGCCAGCGCGATTGCGAGATGCCCATGACCGCCAGGATCATGCCGAGAATGACACCCAGCACCGTCGACGCGGCGGCGAGGATCAAGGTGTTCTTCAATCCGATGGTGATCATGCTGGGCAGCACGTCCGCCATGGCCTGCCAGTCGAGGAAACTGCGCCGCAGGTTTTCGAGCCAGTTCATTCGCCCCCCTTTCGGTTGCGCTATTCACATCGTCCGCATCAAGGACGGCGGCGTAATCCGGCCGCCGGCATGAGAGCCAGCGGCCGGGTACGGTCTACTTCTTGGGAAGATACTGGTCGGGCATCGGCGAGCCGGGGAACCACTTTTCATAAAGCGTTTTCCAGGTGCCGTCCTGCATGGCCGCGTGAAGGGCGGTGTTCAGCGCATTGCGGAGCTTGTCGTTGCCCTTGCGCAGGACAAAGCCGGCCGGCGCGTCAAAGGAAGGAATATTGACCGCGATCTTCAGGTTCGGATAGCGAACGCCATAGTCCTTGGCGGCCTCGTAATCGAGGAAGTGGGCATCCACGGTTCCGTTGTTAAGCGCCGAAACGGCGGAGTTGTTGTCGGGGAATTTGACGAGATCGGTTCCGACAAAATTCTTCGCCGCGTAGATTTCCTGGAGCGTGCCTTGTACGACGCCGAGACGTTTGCCCTTGAGCTCGTCCGCCGACGTGATCGCCTTGTCGGCAGTAAGCACGGACAGATAGCCTGCGATATACCCGTCGGAAAAGTCGACGGTCTTCTTGCGTGCTTCCGTCGTGCCGATTGCCGCGACCGCGACATCGAAACGCTCGTTTGCAACCGAAGGCATCAGCGCCGAGAATTCCTGGCCGGTGAAGATCACCTGGTCGGGCTTGAAGCCAAGGCGGCTCGCGACGTTGCGGAACAATTCGATGTCGAAGCCGGTGAACGACCCATCGGCCTGGGTGAAAGCGTAGGGTTTGGCATCGCCCATGGTTCCGACGCTGATGACCTTCGCATCAATGAGGCCATAGGGATTGTCATCCGCGGCGGCCGCTCCTGAAACCAGCCCGGCGCCGACGCACATCGCCATAAGAGCCATTGCGCCGGTTCTGACCGGGCACATCAACGACTTGAGAATTTCTTTCCTGCTCATGTCTTTCTCCACTCTGAAGGTCTGTTCTTCTTGGTATTTCCGTCGAGCCGCCATCTGGCGCGCCGACATGCCCTTGCCGAAATCACGGTCCGTCACGCCTCTCGGCTCCACTCCCTTAAAGAGACCGGTCTCATATTGCGTGAGACCGGTCTCTTTGTTAATCGTTATCGCCACGTTGACCTCCCGTCAACAACTCTTGTAGTCGTCATCCGATGAAAAGAACCGCCCCCAAGACCCCGTCGATAACGGTCAGCGACGTCGCCCGCGCGGCCAATGTTTCGAAAGCGACAGCCGCGCGCGTGCTCGGCGGATACGGCGTCGTCAGCGACATGATCCGCGCGGAAGTCATGGCCGCGGCCAAGGCCTTGGACTATCGTGCGAACGAGCTCGCCCGCAGCATGACGACCGGCCGCTCCGGCATCATCGGCGTGGTTGTCGGCGACATCGAGAACCCGTTCTTCAGCCTCGCGGTACGCGGCATCAGCGACGCGGCAAAGGCAGCCGGGTTCAACGTCATCCTGGCCAATTCCGGCGAGAAGATCGAGGCGGAAAAGGCGGCCGTGAAACTGCTCATCGGCAAGCGCGTCGACGGGCTGATCGTCACGCCGTCGGAATCGCGCGACATCGCGCACCTGCGCGATATCCACCGCTCGGGCCGACCGCTTGCCCTGCTGGATAGGGCGCTGGCAGATCTGGATGTCGATACGGTCACGACCGACGATCGCGGCATCGCCATGCTGGCGACCCGCTTTCTAGCCGATGCCGGCCACCGCAACATCGCCTATGTGACCGCGGTCGACGCCGAAGGGCACGAGTACCGCGATCTCGGGCAGATCTACACCTCGTCGGTCCGTGAGCGCATCGACGGTTTCCTCACCGTGTGCCGAGAGGCCGGACTTGATCGGCCAGAACGCTTTGTTCGCCTTGGCGCGACAAGCCCCACCGAAACGCGCAGGGTTGCCGGCGAGATGCTGTTGGCGCCGGATCGGCCGACGGCGATCCTCGCCTCCGACAGCGTCATTGCGCTGGAGATCTTCAAGGTGACCCGCGAGCGCGGCCTGCGGGTTCCCGACGACATTTCGCTCATCACTTTCCATGATGCGGACTGGACGAGCGTCACCACGCCGCCCATCACCGTTATCGACCAGCCCGTCTACGCGCTTGGCAAGAGCGTCGCGGAATTGCTCATCCGGCGATTGAAGGGAGATTCCCGCCCGGCGGAAAGGCTCGTTTTGCCGACCGCCATCATTACACGCGGATCCGTTGGCCCGCCCTCGGATGGAAAGCCGCAAGTGCGCCAAGCATAGGCCTGACGGCGGTACGGCCCACATGAATACGTTAGAACAAGGTCGACGCACTCCGCTTTAAGAATGTACGTCGATCAACCCAGCAAGCACCCTGATCGCAATGCCGCGTCCACCGTCATCGGGACGGCACGTGCCGGCTCATGGTTTGAAGAGCATGACGATGAGCCAGATGCCCGGCTACTTCTTGCGCCTGCCTGGCTTCAGGGCCGCCAGAAGACTGCTGATCCTGCCGGCCTTGCGGTTGCGGATCTCGGCCTCGTTCTTGCGGCGCACCGCGGCGCGGACAAGCCTGGCGCCGAGATAACGCAAAGGCTCGGGCGGCAGCGACATGCGCCGCTCGATGCCGACCAGACCGCTTTCGCTCCAGCGATCCTTTCGCTCGAGCACCAGGCTCGCCAGAATGCGTCCGGCTATCGGCGTCTGCGCGATGCCGGTGCCGTTGAATCCCATGCCGTAGAAGATATTGGGATAATCGCGCAGGTGGTCGAAGACAGGAACGTGTTCAGGCACGCAGTCGATCGGCCCCGACCAGTCATATTCGATCGCCACACCGCGCAGCGACGGGTAGACCCGATGCAGCTCTCGCATATTGTCGCGGCCGTGCTCCGGGCTGCGGTTGAAGCTGGCGCCGAAATTTCCACTGAAGGCGACGTTGCCGCTGCCACGACCGAAGACCACCCTGCCCCCGATGGTGCGCTGATAGTAGAGCACCTGGGCCTGGGAATCGCAGATCGAGGCACCGTCGCGCCAGCCGATGCTGTCGAGCAGTTCGGGAACGGCGGCAGTGGCAATCACCTCGCTGCCGACCACATAAAGATGCCGCCGCAGTTCCGGCAGCGCGGAAAGCCAGGCGTTGGCGGCAAGCACGATTTTGTCAGCCCGTACCGCGCCATGCGCCGTGCGCACCGTGCATGTCATGCCGGGTTCGATGGCGAGGACCGGGCTGCGCTCATGGATGATGACGCCGCGTGCCAGTGCCAACTTGCGCAATCCGATGGCAAGTTTGGCGGGATGGACCGTGCCGGCAGTGGTCTCGACCACGCCGACATAGGAGGCCGATGAACCGGTGCGGCGTTGAATGTCCTCGGCTGTCAGCGGGCTGAAACGGTTTTCTCCAACAGCCGCCGTCAAGGCCACGGCGGTCTCCCAAGCGCCTTCCTGCGCAATGGAGCTTGCTGTCCACAACCATCCGTCCAGCCTCAGGTCCATGTCTATGGTGCCGTTTTGCTGCAGCGCCTTCAGCTCCGCGATCGATGCCACCGTGTCGGCGCACAGCAGGCGCGCTTCCTCGAGACCGACGACCGCACTGATCTGGTCGATTTCGGCGAACCATGAATGGACCTGACCGCCGTTGCGCCCCGAGGCCCCCGATCCGCACAGATCGGCTTCAAGGATGACCACCCGCGTTTGCGGCGCCAGTTCAAGGATCCGCAGCGCCGTCCACAGACCGGTATAGCCGCCACCGACGATCACCACGTCGGCGCGCTCGTCGCCTCGCAATGGCTCGGTCGCAGGGGCGGCGGTAATGTCCTGCAGCCAAAACGACCGGTCAGATGCAAGCGCGACCGCAGGCTGTCGCAAACGAAGTGTACTCACGCTTGGGCTCCCTGCGCATCGACAATGAAGCTGGCATATTTGGCTCGCAGCCAATCGGGTATCGGACGCGGTCTCTGGGGAAACCCGCCGAGATGGGTGCAGGTCTGTGCCGCCGCGATCGACGCCCTGTGCAATGCCTCCAGGGCGCCAAGGCCGCCGAAATGGAAGCCGGCGAGGAAGGTGGCAATAAAACTGTCGCCGGCGCCACACGTATCCACGACATCGACAAGCGTCGCCGGCGCATGCACGACATTCGTGCCATCGTCGAAGTAGGAGCCGCGTCGACCACAGGTCAAAACCACCTGCCTTGCGCCGGCCGCCCTGAGCGCGCCCAGCGATGGCTCGATGGGAACATCGACATCGTCCGGTCCGGACGCAAACAAAAGCGGGACACCGTCGAGCGGCAGCGCCATATGGGCGGTCGATAGATCGATGCTGAACGGCACATGGTCCGCCACCAATCGTTGAACAAGGTGCTTGTTGGCGTTGGTGCCGAGATGCACCCAGTCGGCCGCGGCGATGACCGCATAATGCGCGGGCACCGGCATGAAGTTTTCGCCCACACCGAAGGATTCGTGCAGGAACTTCCGGTCGCCGGATTCATCGCGCAGCAAGGTGACGGCCGTATCGCCGGGACGCCGTTCGACGTCGTCGGGGGATAGGCCGGCACCTGCCAGCTCGGCAAGCACCACGTCGCCTTCGGGATCGTTCCCGACGGCGCCGAAATAGCGCGCGGCCCAGCCGTTGCGCCGCCATTGCACCGCGACATTCAAGGCGTTGCCGCCCACCGTCATCAAGTTGTTGGTCAAATAGGCATCAAGGCAATTGTCCCCGACCGCGGTAAGCTCCTTCGACATCATGCCGGCACCGTTGCGCGATTGAGGTATGGCGCGATGGCGCCAAGGCAGCGTGTCCAGGCTTTTACCGGATCGAGCGCGTAGGAGCCGTTGCCGAACGGCTCGAAGGTGAATTTTCCGGCATAGCCGAGGCGCGCGAGCTCGCTGACGTAGTGGCCAAGCGGCAGCGTGCCCTCCCCCCACACCAGATGCCCGCCTGGCGTGCCGTCGACCAGATGAACATGCGCCAGCCGCGAGCCGAACAGGTCGACATAGCCGGCCACGGTGTCGCCGGCCGTGGCCATGGCGACAGTGTCGAGCACGATATCGATATTGCCGGCGCCCACCTCATCCAGCATTTGGCGCAGGCCTGCCGCATTATTGACGAGGTTGCTCTCGAACCGCTGCAACGGCTCGAGCAGGCAGCGCACCCCGTTTGCGGCGGCGCGCCGGGCGATCTCGCCGATCGAACCGACCGCGCGGTCCCATGCCGGTTGCCGGGGTTCGCTCTCGTAGCCCCGGCCGGGCGTCAGGAAGAGATAGCGGGCGCCAAGCGCCGCGCAGATGTCGGCTGCACGCCAAAACCGCTCGATGCTGTCCTGGCGCAGTGCGGCGTCGCCGGAGGCAATGTTGATTGGATACAACACCTGCTCAGGCGTAAAGCACCAGGCCGACAGCTCGTTGTCGGCGAGTACCCGGCGAACGGATTCGACACGTGCGTCCGTGGCGTGGAACAGGTCCAGATGCTGGGCAATCCCCCACAGCTCGATCTCGCGCAGGCCAAAGCCTCGGATCGTCCTGGCGACCTCATCGAAGGGGAAGTGCTGGAAGCTGAAATTGGCTCCGATCAGCTGATGAGCAGCGAGCTGCGGCATGAAGGCTCCTTTCGGGAATTGTTATTTGCCGATGCCTTCGGCCAAGCCACGGATGAAGTAGCGTTGCGCGCCAAAGAACACGATCACGATAGGCAGCGCCGAGATCGTCATGGCCGCGAACACCACGGCATAGTTGGTCCCGTGGGTTGCCATGATCGACGTCAGTCCGACCGGCAGCGTCTGCACATCCGAGCCGCTCGTGAAGATCATGGCGAAGAGATATTCGTTCCAGGCGAACAGGACGTGCAGGATGACGCAGGAAATGATGATCGGCCGGCACAGCGGCAAGGTGATGCGCCAGAAGATCTGACCCTCGCTGGCGCCATCCATCGTCGCCGCCTCGTCGATGTCTTCAGGCAGATCCAGCATGTAGGCGCGGATGAGGAAGGTGGTGAACGGCACACGGAACGCCGTGTAGAGAATGATCAGCGCCCAGTAGGTGTTGTAGAGACCGAGCGCCTGCAACATCTTCACCAGTGGAATGATCGCCACCGTGGGGCTCAGCATCAAGCCGCCCAGAACGATGGCTATAACCAGCGGCTTTGCCGGCATCTTGGTGCGGGTCAGGCCGAAAGCCGTCCAGGCGCTGATCAGCACGGTGCATATGGCCGAAGCGACGGTCACCAGCACCGAGACTGTCACGTAGCCACGCACGCCCTGGTTCCACGCTTGCACGTAATTGTTCCACGACCAATGGGTGGGCAGGGCGAAGGGATCGCCGAAGATCTGCGCATTGTCCTTGAAGCCGCTCAGCGCCATCCAGATCAGCGGATAGATGACGACGACACCAAGGCAGACCAGGAATGAATAGAGCAACGTCCTGGCGATGACCGACCACACATTGACGTGCCGGCTGCGACCGGCTGCGACCATCGCACTCATAGCTGCACCCGGCGGCGCTTGGTGTACCAGAGCTGTGCCGCACCTGTGAGCATGGTCAACATGAAGATGACGGCGGCGATCGCCGCGCCATAGCCGAAATTGTCCTCGATGAAGGCCTTCTGGTAGAGCCACGTGCCCAGCACCTGGCTGCTGTTGTTGGGCCCGCCTGCGGTCATCACCATGACCTCGTTGAACACCTGGAACGCGCCCGTGATGGTGACGATGATCATCAACCCCGTCATTTCCCGGGTCAGCGGAAAGGTGATGCTCCACAGGCGGCGAAGAGGACCCGCGCCGTCGATCGTTGCGGCATCGTAGAGGTCGCGCGGGATCTTCTGGATGGCGATGGCGAACAGCAGCGTCGAATAGCCAAAACCCTGCCATTGGCTCATGGCGATGATGGCATAGATGGCGGTGTGCTCATTGCCGAGCCAAGGCATGACGAGCTGGCTCAGTCCAACACGGCTGAGCGCGGCATCCAGCAAGCCGATCTGCGGCTGGTAGATGAAATAAAACAGCAGGCCGGTCACCGTGATCGAGATTGCCGACGGCACGAAATAGACGGCGCGCCACAGCCGGCGCCAGCTTTCGCTTTTCAGGTCCTCGATAATGGCCGCCAGCAGGAACGCGCCGAAGACCTGGAAGATGACGGAGATGAGAGCGTAGAGGCAGTTGTTCCACAGCGCCAGCAGCACGACCGGGTCATGCAGCAGCCGGTCGTAGTTGGCGAGGCCGACATTGGTGACCTCGCCGGTGTAGATGTCCTGGTCGGTGGTGCTGACGATGAAATTGTCGACGATCGGATAATAGACGAACCAGCCGATGAGGATGAGCGCGATCGCCGCCCATCGCAACGACAACAGGTTGGCGAAGCAGGCCCGCCGGCTCTTTGGCCGTTGCGGCCTGGCGACGCCGATGTCGGCGCCGCTGTCCACTGTGTCCGAGGCCCTTGCCATGCTCGCCTGCTTTATTTGGCCGCGGATGCGGCTTTGCGCACCTCGTCCATCACTTGCTCGGGCGTCATCGAGCCGCCCGCCAGCGCCTGCAGGCTGGACAGCCAGACGGCGGCGACGCGCGGTGGGTTGGCCGTATCCAGCCAGGGCATGAGGTATGAGGCGGCGTTGATATCCTTGAGGCCATCGACCACAGCCGCGCTCATGTTCGATTCCGAGGCGCCGCCGATGGTGGCGCTCGGCTGGCCATAGGGTGGCGCAGACAAGACCTGCGCATTTTCCTTCGAGGTCACGAACTTCATGAAATCGATCGCCAGCGGGATGTTCTTCGATGCCGCATTGATCATGTAGCCCTCCGGCGCGCCCTCGATCGACCTGGCGTCACCCTTGGCGCCGGCGGGCACCGGCAGCCGGAAGAATCCGAAATCGGCGGGCTTTAACGCCGACTCCGGCGTGGCGGCCTGATCGAACTCGATGATTTCCTGGTAGTACATGGCCGACTGGGCGTTGGTGAAGGCCTGGAGAGCCGAGGCATAGGATGTGCCGTTGACGCCGGCGCCATCGGTGCAGCGCTCGACAAGCTGGCTGAACTGCTTGAGTGCTGCGACATAGCCTGGATCGCTGTATTGGGCGGTGGCCGGATCGAAGTCGCGTTCCAGCGTTGCCTGCGGCACGTTGTAGGCGAGCAGCTGGCCTGCAAAGTGGATCGCCGGCCAAGCCTCCTTGTTGCCGAAGGAGATCGGTGTCACGCCGGATTTGCGGATGGCGTCGCAGCTGGTCAGCAAGTCCTCGAAAGTGGCGGGTGCCTTGAGGCTGAGCTTGGCGAAGATCTGCTTGTTGTAGCCCATGAACTTGGCATCCTGGTAAAGCGGAATGCCATAGAACTTGCCGTTGTACTGGAACGCCTTGACGGCGGCTGGAGACAGCGACTTGCCCCACTCGGTATCGGCAGCAATGACGGGCGTGAGATCAACGGCGCGATTGCCGCGCACGAAATTGCCACCCCAACTGCCTGTCCAGGAGAAATAGATATCGGGCAGCGAGTTGGAAGCGACCAGCGTCTTGGTCTTGCCCTTCACGCTGTCGTCGCTCTCCTGGATAAGTTCGACCTTCACATCCGGATGGAGCTTCTCATAGGCCTGTGCCAGGTTGACGAAATAGGGCGACAGCTGTTGCAGCCCGAACTTGGTCAGGACCGAAAGCGTGCCGGTGTATTCCACCTTGGCGTTTGGGTCGGCCGTGACAGCCGGCGAAGCGGCGGAACTGCCGCTTATCGACAACCCCAATGATGATACCGCGGCCACCGTGACCGCCACGACTTGCAGCGAACGTTTCATGGATAGCTCCTTCAGAGGTAAGAGGGGATCAATATTCCACGCGTTTGTAGTAGCGACGGGTGGTCAGCGGGTGGTTGCGCAGCACCTCGAGATGGGCGCTCAGCCGCTCGAGCAAGGTGGCGAGCAGAACCGGCGAGATCATGCCGCGGACCTTTGCGGAGATGCCCGGCAACTTGACCGAGGCCGCGTCCAGCGTGCGAACGCGGTCCGTGTAGCGCTTGGCGAAGTTCTCGACCCGGTCGGCCAGTGGCCGAAGGGCATCTTCGCCCTTGAACACGAAAACGCTGACGCCCGGCTCGACCAACTCGAGCGTACCGTGGAAGAAGTCGGCGGCGTGCACCGGGCGGGTGCGAATCCACTGCATCTCTTCGAGGATGCACATGCCGTAATAGTGTGCCTCCGGCCACACCGAGCCGGCGCCGGTGAAGATGTGATAGGTATCGTCCTTGATTGTCTGGGCCAGTTCGGCCGCCCTGTCCTCAAAGGCAGCCTTGGCGTCGGCAAGCAGATCCGGCAGCAGTTTGAGTTCGGCGACAGTGCCATCAAAATCATCATATTCGCCGCGCTCTTCCAGCAGGGCCAGGACGATCAGCAGCGTCTGCAGGTAGAAGGATTCCGACGAGGTGTCGTCTTCGGCGAAGTTCGTGAAATTGTGGTCAGCCTCCCGTGCGATTGGCGTATCCGAATGGCCGGTGAGCGAAATCGTGCGCACACCACGTTTTTTCAGAAAGGCCATGAGCTCGACGCCTTCCTTGGTCGTGCCCGACAAGGACGGGATGACCACCACGGCCTTGCTGTCGAGACCGGCGGGCGGATCGATCACGACCTGCGCCGGATAGGCACCGCTCACCGGGAAGGTGGAACAGCGCTGCGCCAACTCGATCGCGGGCAAGGTTAGAAGCTGCACGCCGCCGGTGCCCATGAAAAACAGCCGCTCGACGCCATCTGCCAGCAGTGTGCGCATCAGTGAGCGAACCTCACCTGCGACGGCGACGGCCCCGCTTTGGATCTTCACGAAGCGGTCCCTATCGAAGTTCAGCATGACGTTTTCCTTGTATTTCGCATGTTACAGGCCTCTAGCCCGCCTTAGGCGTCGGTGGGCCGTCTAGCTCGTTTTCCCGATGTGAGATCGATCTCACAAGCAATAATGGGCACGCAATTTCGCCAATGGCAAGTCCTTTAGACGAAATTCTCCGAAATCGAGGGGTTTGCTCTTTAGCGCACAGCGCGCCGGGCAACCGATCCGCGTACGATCAAGCGGGTCTGAAATCGGGTACGGCGCGGTGCAACCTTTTTGCCGGCAAGCCGCTCCAGCAGGTATCTGGCGGCGAGCGGTCCGATCTCGGAGATGGGTTGCGCCACGACCGTTATCTGCGGATCGGTGAACGTGGCGAGGTTGAAGTCATCGAAGCCAACCACCGACACATCATGCGGAATCGAGAGCCCCATTGAACGCAGGCCAAGAAGCGCGCCTTGCGTCATGAGGCTGTCCACCGTGAACAGTGCGGTCGGGCGATTGCGCCGGCTGAACAGGCGGATCGTGGCTTCGATGGCGTGCTCGACGGTCGAGCGCGATACGCCGATGAGCGCTTCATCGATTGCGATCCCATGCGAGTGGAGCGAGTTTTGGTAGCCAGCCAAGCGTTCCTGTGCCGTAAAGATGCGTGACTCGTCGCGCAAAAGACCGATCCGGTGGTGACCGTTGCCAACCAGATAGTCCACTGCCTCGCGTGCCCCGCCCTCGTTGTCGACGACGACGCTGTCGCATTGCAGGTCCTTTACCACGCGGTCGATGAGCACGATCGGTGCGCCTTCGCGGGCCAGTTGCACGATATGGTGGCTGTCGGTTGCAGACGTTGGGGCAAGGATGAAGCCGCGAATGCTGAGCGAGCGAAGGCTCTCAAGCAGTTCTTTCTCCTGTTCTACATTCTCCTCGCTGCTGGCAATCAGAAGATTGTGGCGGTGCTTGCGCAGTTCCACCTCTATGTCGTGCGCGATTCGGGCGAAGAACGGATTCTGGATATCGCCGGGCACGAAGCCTATGATCGGCAATTGTCCGCTGCGCAGCGCCTGCGCGACGAGGTTGGCCCGATAGCCCAGCCTTTCGGCTGCCTCAACCACGCGGAGCGCCGTCTCGTCGCCAACGTAACCATAGCTGTTGAGCGCCCGGGCGGCCGTGGCGCGCGACACCTTAGCCGCTGCGGCAACGTCCTTTAGTGTGATTCCTTTCTGGGCCACAGGTAACCGTCCTTCTTGGATCTGAACATTGCGTCAGATCATCCTCGGCTCGTCTTGCCGGCATCGTTGTGCGGCATATCGGACGATTCTCAAACTGCGAACATAGCTTTCGCAACTCCTTGCCACCTAATCGAGATACGCGCGCTGTTTGGCTATCTGGAAATTTGATTCACGAATGCACCTACATGTTGTGCAGTCAGTTCATTGCCTTGCACTGCCAGCATACGGCAATGAGTTCACGCCATGGTCCAGGCGGCCTCCCTGGCATCGATCATAACACCGATGGAGACGACTAGCCTTGCCGCCAAACTCGTCCAGCGATTGGAGGCGAGCTTTCAAAAAGGTCGAGCCAGACGCTCAAGGCCCGCTGCACGGAGAGCCATAGGCTGGGAGACTCTGAGCAAATCGGGAATCTGAGTCGCTTGCTCTGAACCGTCGGCATCATGCTGCTAACCGGTTTTGATCCTCCGGGGCTCCGCATTGGCAATAGCGACGAAAATGCTGTCGAGCAGACCCTTGTCGCGGAAGGAACTTGCCAAGCAAGGGCACCTCGGCCAAGTACGCAAACAACGCCCGGAGACGAGGCGCATCCGGCAGCACCCTTTTGGGGCCAGATAGAGACTCAGAAACCCAAAGCTTTCATCTTCCCGCTATTGAAACGGAGGACTCGATCGTGACGCGTGCGCCCGACCATCGCCAACGGTGGGCTCCAAACTGATCGAAACTTCTCGTCGACCTTTGCAAGGTGATTGATCATCGGGGAGACCAAAGCCGAAACACTGGGGTTGGTGTCTCCAGTGACGCTGAACGAAGCTTCAGGGAAAATCCCAAATCTGCCGATTTCCCTGGCGCTGTCATTGCAACGATCGAGACAATCAGGGAGACCGGACCGGAGGCACGAGACGCCGCGTCCTTCCGTGGGGTCGCTCCTCCAAACCGTTTGACGCAATTTAGAGATGTTGCCTTGACCCCGCACTAGCGTCTACTGCATCTCCCAGCGGGAGCGTCACCAATGGCGAGAAAGTCTGTCCGACGCAAGTCAACGATTTATGATATCGCGGTGGCGGCAAAGTCGTCCCCGACCGCCGTCAGTCTCGTCCTCAATGGCTCGTGGCAACAGCACCGGATCAAGGCGGAAACCGCAGCGACCATCCTCGATTGGGCTGAGCGGCTTGGCTATGCTGTCAACCTCAAGGCACGAGGATTGCGGCTTTCCCGATCCGGACTCGCTGGAATGATCTTGCCACATTACCGCAATCGCTTCTTCGCCGGATTGGCCGAAGCCTTTGAAGCGGAATCCCGCGTCCACCGCTTGTGCCCGATCGTCGTCAGCACCCATCGCAATCCTGATAACGAGTTGAGTGTGACGGAAACCCTGCTGGCTCAGCAGGTGGAATTTCTCTTCCTTGCGGGCGTTCGTGACCCCGATCCGCTGAATGATCTGTGCCGGGCAGCGGGCGTCCGGTGCATCAACATCGATCTGCCAGGCCGCCGGGCTCCCTCAGTTGTTTCTGACAACTACGGGGGCGCCAAGGCGCTCACAGAGATCATTGTTCAGAAATTGAAAGAACGAGGGGGCTCCACCGAAGATCTCTTCTTCTTTGGCGGGGTCAGCGATGATGACGCAACACGTAGCCGTTTGCTGGGTTTTCACGATGCGCTGGCAGCGCATGGGATTGTTACGGGCCCGGGCACGATTGACTGCTGCGGATACGCACCGACCAACGCTGCTCGGTCTCTCGCTGCACGATACGCTCAGCTTGGGCATCTGCCCTCAGGTATGTTCGTCAACGGCGTGACCGCTCTTGAAGGAACATTGCGGTTCACTTCGACGCTAGCCTCAAGTGAGCTTGGACGGGTTGTTGTCGGAAGCTTCGACTGGGATCCATTCGCGGCGCATTTGCCCTTCGATGTGACCATGGTCCGACAGAATGTCGAGGTGATGATTGCTGAAGGATTTTCGCTTCTCGAGAATTATTCGATAGACCACTTTCCGCTGGTGACCGTACCGACCAGCTTTGGGCGAACCGGAGAGCATGACGGCGCCCAAGAAGATTGGGATTCGGCATCCAAATCGAGCATCGACCACTAGCAATTCTTTGTCACGAGACATCGTTGCAGAAGTTCAACTCCGTTCATCAGCACCTCGGATCTGGGTAGCACCGCCTCCACCCAAGGCTCGCGGGCGATCGCATGTCGTTCTACGGGTGCAGCCTGAGTGCGAAGGGCGGATCGTTTACATCAATCGAGAAATGTTTTTAGACGCTGGTGGCGTGACCGCCTTGCTAAATCTATTTAGCACCTTGACCGGCCGGCATTCAAAGTCTTTTATGGCGCGTTCTGGGAGGAATGCGGCGCCGAGTGCGTCAATGCCGTCGGGCACAAAGGGGTGGGCCAAACAAAGCCGACATGGGCAATAGGCAACTGAAAAACTCGTCAATCAGGGAGGAATTAAATGTTAGCAAAAACTATACTCGCGGCAGCGTTCGGCGCAGCCCTTTCGGTCGCCACAATGAATGCTGCGCTGGCAAAGGACGTCAAGGTTGGAGTTGTCGTGAAGATCGGCGGCATTCCCTGGTTCAATGCCATGGAAACGGGAATAAAGGAAAAGTCGAAAGAGCTTGGCGACGACGGCTTCATGGTCGGGCCGACCAGCGCCGACCCGGCACTTCAGGTCCGCGCGATCGAAGACCTGATAGCTCAGGGCGTCAGCGTAATTGGCGTCGTGCCGAATGATGCAAACGTTCTCGAGCCGGTTCTAAAAAAGGCGCGCGACACGGGCATCAAGGTCATAACCCATGAATCGCCAGACCAGGTGAACGCTGATTGGGACTTCGAAATGGTCTCGGCCGTTGGTTTCGGTGAGGCCCATGCCAAGCTATTTGCCGAGAAAATGGGCGGCAAAGGCAAGTACGTTGTGTACGTAGGTTCTCTTACTGTGCCCGCACACAATGCCTGGGCCGATGCTGCAATCGCCTACCTGAAGAAGAACTTTCCCGACATGCAGATGGTTGGCGACAGATATGGCGTCGCCGAGAGCGCCGATGACAGCCGAAAGACGGCTCTGGATGTGCTTGCCGCCAATCCTGACCTCGGCGGCTTCCTGACGTTCGGCAGTCAGGGACCGATCGGCGCCGGACGCGCGATCGAGGAGCAGAAGCTTGGTGACAAGGTGGTTCTTGTCGGTTCATTCTCGCCTAGCCAAGGCAGCGCAATGCTCAAATCCGGCATTATTGACGGCGGCTATATGTGGAATCCTCTGGAAGCGGGCAAAGTATTCGTAACGATGGCTGATTTTCTGGCGGGCGGCGGTGAAATTACCGACGGCATGACGATCGAAGGTCTGGGTGTCGTTCACCCTGACTTCAAAACCGGCACCATCATCGTGGACGCTGTGCAGCCTATCACGGTCGAAACGGTCGATGGTCTTGCAGCCCTAGGGCTTTAGATGGCGGACCATGGCTGGCGTGCCGGGGTGGCAAATCAATCCCGGCACGCCCCATCCTAGTCATTTCAGAAGGGCCCGCCGTGAACCTCGTCGCGTCTACGACGCAGGACCTCCCATCGGTTCTGTCGTTTAGCAACATAAGCGTCACATTTGGTGGCGTTAGAGCCCTCCAGGATGTCGCCTTCGAGGTTCTCCCGGGTGAAGTGCAATGCATCGCCGGTGAGAACGGCAGCGGCAAGAGCACCCTGATCAAGGTAATCACCGGCGTTTGTCAGCCGCTAGCCGGCGCAAACATGTCGATCGCCGGAAAGTCTGTCGACATCATGTCGCCGGCTGCGGCGCGCAGCGCCGGGGTGGAAGTCATCTGGCAGGACCTCGCACTGTTTCCTGAAATGACAGTCGCGGAAAATATCGGGATCAGAACTGTCCTCGGCAACATGCCTCGGCTCGTCGATCATTCGCGCATTCGCGAGGTGGCGCGAGGGCTGTTGGCGCGGCTTGGCGCCGACCTCGATGTCGACGCGCCTCTGCGTAGCTTTGCAATCGCCCAACGTCAGATCGTCGCCATCGCCCGGGCGCTCGCCGGCGATGCGAAGGTTATTTTCATGGACGAGCCCACATCGTCGCTTACTCAATCGGAAACAGACCGGTTGCTCGCGATCGTTCGAACACTCTCGAATGAAGGCATGGCCATCGTCTTCGTCAGCCATCGCCTTGCGGAAGTTCTGGAGATCTCAAGTCGCGTCACCGTTCTGCGCGACGGTAAGGTCGTTGGGGTGTTCCCGACCGCCGGAATGACCCAATCACGCCTCACCGAACTGATGACCGGCAAGACGTTCGACCAAACCGTGAGCACGAGAAACCTTAGTGGATCACCCGTCGTGTTGAAGATCGATCGATTGACCCGCGCAGGCGACTATGACGACGTTTCGCTGACAATACGGCGAGGTGAAACGCTTGGCCTGACCGGGCTACTCGGCGCCGGTCGCACAGAACTCGCGCTTTCTATTTTCGGCATGCTGCGCCCAGACCGCGGCAGCATCGCACTCAACGGGACGGTTCTTCATCTGAACTCCAACCGCGACGCAATCCGCGCGGGTATTGGATATCTCTCCGAAGACCGCTTGTCCCTTGGTCTCATACAAGCTCAGTCCATCGCCGACAACGCCGTTATCCCGGTGCTCGACAAGATCCTTGATCGAGGGCTGATCTCCTCGGAGAAGAAGGACGCGCTCGTCAATCATTGGATCGAGGAATTGGCGATAAAAGTCGGGCGGCAGACCGATGCGATTTCCACGCTCTCGGGCGGCAACCAGCAAAGGGTGGCCATCGCCAAATGGCTGGCGGTCGGCCTGAAACTGATCATTCTTGATTCGCCAACCGTGGGGGTGGACGTTGGCGCGCGGGCCGGCATCTTCGAGATTGTCGCCAAGCTCGCTGCCGAAGGCCTGGCGATTCTGCTGATATCCGATGAAGTGCCGGAGGTCTATTTCAACGCCGATCGTATCCTTCATATGGCTGCGGGCAAGATAGTCGCCGAATACGATCCGCACGCCATCCCGCTCGGCGACCTGGAAGCTGCCGTCTATGCGTAACCGCGGCAAGCTCTTCCGGGCTCATCCCACCGAGACATGGCTCGTTGTGGTTCTTCTCATCATGAGCGCAGGTCTCTCCGTTGCGAGCGACAAATTCTTCACCATTGCCAATCTCTTCAATCTGCTCAACACAAGCTCGACAAATCTGATCTTCGCGGTTGGGCTGCTGGTGGTGTTGATCGCTGGGGGCATCGACATCTCCTTCGCTGTGGCCGCGTCAGTGGTTCAATACGTTGTGGCGCTGGCTCTAGCCCAAATGGGAGGTGGTGATTGGTTCATCGGCCTCACCTTGGCGGCAATTGTCGGGATCGCCCTGGGTGCGGTGAACGCCGGCCTCATCTACTATTTCCAGATCATTTCAATCGTTGTCACCATCGCCACCTTCAATATTTTTTTCGGCCTTCTGATGTTCTTCACGCACGGTGTATCGATCTACAATCTGCCTGCATGGTGGACGCATCGCACTGTGCTTTTCGAGTTCCAACAGGCGAATGGCAATTGGGCCGAGCTAACACTGCCGGTTGCGATCATGGCGGTCTGCGTCGCCGCCACCTGGGGGCTTATCCGGTATACCACCACGGGACGGCAGCTATACGCTTTTGGCGATAACCCGGAGGGCGCCCGTCGCCTCGGTATCAACATCGCGGCGATGCACTTCATTGCCTTCGGCTGGCTTGGTTTGATGGCCGGGATCGCGGGACTTGTGCAGGTGCACTATTCCCAGGAAATCGTGCCCAACGCATTGGTGGGGCGCGAGCTGGACGTGCTGGCAGCTGTTGTCCTTGGCGGTGCCAGGCTGGGTGGCGGGCGCGGCACCGTGCTCGGTTGCATCCTTGGCGTGTTTCTTGTGTCGGTGACGCAAAACGGGCTGAACCTCCTCGGCATCTCTCCCTATGCTTTCAAGATGATCGTCGGGGCGATCATCTTGATTGCCATCACGCTGTCCAACGCGCCGCTCGGGCATATCCTCGCGGGCTTGCGGCAGAGGATGGGTACATGACGCAGCGCGTGCTCGAAACTGGAGCGCTACGGCACGGATTCTTGCGCCGTCTTGCCGGCACGTTGGGCGCCGAGAATATCGGACTTTTGCTGGCATTGATTTTGGTGATTGCATTCTTCGGATCTCTCTCGCCGCGATTCCTGTCCAAAGCTACCTTTGAATCGGTGGCCTTCCAGTTGCCTGAACTTGGACTGCTTACGCTCGCGATGTTGATGCCGATCATCTCGGGCGGCATCAATCTCGCCGTGACGTTCACGGCCAATCTCTGTGGCCTCACGCTCGCCTGGGTTCTTCAGGCCAACGGAGGACCGGACGCAAGCATCTATGCCTTTCTACTCGGTTCCGTTCTTGCGGTCGGCGTTGGCACGGCAAGCGGCTTGGTCATGGGCCCGGTGATAGCCTATACCGGCGCGCACCCCATCCTCGTTTCGCTCTCGGTGATGATTTTCCTGCGCGGCCTTGGCGAGTTTCTGACCCGCGGCGCCGATATTTCGGGCTTTCCCGAATTCATCCAGCCCCTGGGCCACGGCAGCATCGTCGGCATTCCTGTCCCGCTGCTGATACTGCTCGGCGCAGTCATCGTCTGGCATGTTTTGATGACCCGAACCAGGCTTGGCTTTTCAAACTATATGGTCGGCTCCAACATCGAGGCGACGCGCTATTCCGGCATCTCGACGCGACGCGTGATCATTCTGATCTACGCGCTGTCTGGCGCCATGTGTGCGTTGGCCGGCATTATCATGATGGCACGATTCAATTCCGTCCGTGTCGGCCATGGCGAGTCCTATGTGCTGATTACGGTGCTTGCCTGCTTCTTGGGCGGGGTGAATCCGTTTGGCGGCTTCGGCAAGGTCGTTTCGGTCTTCCTAGCCCTCATCGTTTTGCAGTTGCTTTCTTCGGGACTGAATCTCTTGGGCGCCAGCCAGCACCTGGCCACAGCCATTTGGGGCATCATGCTGATCGGCGTCATGATCTTGCGGTGGGCTGCCGGGCAGCTCAATTTCATGAGGATAACACGATGAAGGGTTTTGGCGTTCATACGAGCATGTGGACGAGTGGTTGGTCCGTAGAGGGCGCCGAGCACACTGTAGCGGCGGTGAAAAAATACGATCTCGATTTCATTGAAATTTCGCTGGCCGATCCATTTTCTTGCGATGCCGATCACACCCGCAAGCTGCTGGCGGCAAATGGCATGCAGGCGGTGTGCTCGCTAGGGTTGCCCGAACATGCTTGGGCATCGCGCCACCCACAGGAAGCGATTGACTTTCTCAAGGTGGCTATCGACAAGACGGCCGACATCGGAGCCCAGGCGCTGTGCGGCGTAATCTATGGCGGCATCGGCGAGCGTACTGGCGTGCCACCTACGCAGGACGAACTTGATAACATTGCGAAAGTGATGACGTCCGCCGCCGCGCAAGCCAAGTCTCGCGGCATCGAACTCGGTGTCGAAGCCGTGAACCGCTACGAGAACCACATCATCAACACCGCGGCTCAGGCGGTGGCTTTGATCGAACGAGTGGGCGCCGACAATATGTTCGTGCACCTTGATACCTACCACATGAATATCGAGGAAAAGGGCATGGGCAACGGCATTATCACCGCCCGCGATTACCTCAAATATATCCATCTCTCCGAGTCTGATCGCGGCACCCCAGGCGAGGGCAATTGCAATTGGGATGAGACGTTCGCAACGCTGGCCGCGATCCGCTTCAAGGGCGGGCTCGCGATGGAGAGCTTCATCAACATGGATCCGCGTCTGGCCTTTGGCCTCAGCGTGTGGCGTCCGGTGGCCGAGAGTGAAGCGGTTGTAATGGGCAACGGTCTGCCGTTCTTGCGCAACAAGGCACGGCAGTACGGGCTGATCGCATAAGTTACATCGCCATGCGAGATCGAAACTCGGCACATCATGAGCCGACTGCATCGACATTGCGGCGACTGCCTTCGAAGCAGGAGCCGCTCGAGAGGCAATATTGCGGCGTTTTAGATCCCGGCCTTCGGCTGCCCCCCGGGCGCAAGCAGCCAACCGGTCGGCGATCGCAACTGCCGTGAACAACCTATTTCACCGGCTCGGGCATCACAGCCTACCTTCGGCGGTTGCGAGCCGGCCCCGCATCAATTCGCGGCGCTTTCGAAACTCTGTGTATTCCTGGTCGGCCAGTACCCCGATCTGGATCACCGATCCACTCACGGCAAAGTTGAGTGAGGAGGGAATGCCTAGAAGATTGACAAGGTTCTGAAGCACCTGCAGCAAGATCGTTCCAAGCACCACACCAATGATTGAGCCTTCCCCGCCCCGCAACGAGAACCCTCCAAGGACGGCGGCGGCGATCGCGTAGAGCTCGTAGAAATTGCCGTGCGAGCTTGGCAGGATCGAGCGTGTGTACATTGCGAGAAAGATGGATGACAGCGCCGTCAGCCCGGCGCAGATCACATAGGCGCAGATGATAACCCGGCCGGTACGGATTCCCGAAAACCGCGCGGCCTCTTCATTTTTGCCGACGGCGTAGAGGTATAGTCCGAAGGCGGTACGGTGCAGAACGACCAACATCACCGCCGCCAGGACAAGCAGGAAGACAAAAGAATGAGGAATGGGAATGGAGGTAGGCATTGTTGGTAAGAACCGAAACCAGATCGGTGCGACCGGTGGTGAGATATTCCAGATCCTCGAAGCGGGTTTCGTAGGGAAAGCCTGCCGTCGCATCTTGGTGTTGCCCTGCTGCTCGCCGGCATGAAGATCGCCCGCACCATCCTGCGTCAGCCGGCCCTGCAGGCGGTGATCGCCGAGGAGCTGTCGCCGGGCGGGGCCGCCGACCTTTCCGATCAATCCATAACAGACCACATCCTCGAACATGCCAAGACGGTCTATCACCCCTGCGGCACCTGCCGGATGGGTAGCGATGACCAGGCGGTGGTCGACCCGCAATTGCGCGTGCGCGGCGTGCCGCGCCTACGCATCAGCGACGCCTCGATCATGCCGCGTCTCATCAGCGGCAACACCAACGCGCCGGTGATCATGATCGCCGACCGCTGCGCCGATTTCATCCTCGGCAGCGCTTAGCGAGAAACGGTCAGCCGAGAGAAATCCAGGCTGTTTTGAGAGGGTGTATCTGTCCAGCGCATGCAGCGACTTGTCGCGACCGAAGCCGGACAGCTTGACGCCGCCGGGCGGCACGGTGATGTCGGCGCCGCCATACATTGCATAGGTCCTATCAAATCGAGACTGGGATAGCGGTGCCAACGCGCTGCTGTTGGCCGCCAGAAAGCTGGTGCGGATACGCCTGGAGAAATTCAGGCGATGCAGGCAACTTCACCAGACGCAGCAGCTCCAGCAGCATCCATGACGGCGCCGAAGTCGCGCCCGGCTTCCAGATCATCGCTGCGCCGGCCACACGCCCGGCCACTCGGTCTACCTCGCAAACTCCGGCAAGGAACAGCGCATGATTTCGGCCGACACGATGTATGTGCCAGCGCTGCTGGCGCCGCATCCGGAGTGGCAAGGCAGCTACGACCAGGACGGGCCGATGGCGATCACCACGCGGCACAAGCTGATCGATCGCGTGATCGCCGACAACATCCGGATCTCGGGCGGGGGCTCTCAGAGAGGTTCCTGCTATTGCTGCTGCAGGCCGGTGATCATGGCAATGATCTCGTTCTTATCGGTCTTCGCGGTCTCGCGAATTCCAATCTGCTTGCCACGCCTGAGAACACAGATGCGGTCGGAGAGCTTGAAGACCTGGTCGAGGCTGTGGCTGATGATCAGGATGCCGACATTGCGCTGCTTCAGCGACTGGACGATAGCCTCCACCCGGGCGGTTTCGGCAACGCCCAGCGCCGCCGTCGGCTCATCCAGCAGGATCAGCTTGCTTGCCCAATGCGTGGCGCGCGCGATCGCAACGCCCTGGCGCTGGCCGCCGGAGAGATCGCGGATAGTGGCGTGCGCGGAGGGGATGCGCACGTCCAGTTCCTTCACCAGTTTCTCGGTCTCGTCGATCATGCGGCGGCGGTCGAGCAAACCGAGGCGGTTCAGCGGCTCGCGGCCGAGGAACATGTTCATGTAGACCGTCTGCTGGTCGGCCAGCGCCAGGTCCTGGTAGACGACCTCGATGCCGTGCGCGCGCCCCATGGTGGCATTCGACATCGTCACCGGTTTTCCTTCGATGACGATGGTGCCGGACGAGGGCGGGTGGACGCCCGAGACGATCTTGACCAGCGTCGACTTTCCGGCGCCGTTGTCGCCGACGAGTGCAACGATCTCGCCCGGGAAAACCTCGAGCGAAAAACTCTCGATCGCGGTGATGCCGCCGAAATTCTTGCGAATGTCGTGCAGCTGAAGGATGGGCGCGCTCACCGTCATGTGTTTCTCCTAGACTGGCCAGGCATAGGGTTCACCGAAGCCGTTCTCGATGGTTTCCACTTTCGGATTGTCCGTCGAAATGCCCGACACGCCGACAATATGGGCGCGGGTGACGAAGGCCTGGCCACGGAAGCCGAACACGGCGCTGTCGCCAGGCTTCGGCGCGTTCGCGCCGGCGGCATCGATCATGGCGTAATAGTCGATCGCAGAGGGCGGCGGCACCTCGACGCTGCGCAGTGCCGAGCCTGCCGTCGTCGGTTCAGCCGAGACGATCGCCTTGACGTCGTAGTCGGGGAAGATCGGATCGATGTAGAAGCCGCCGCCAAGGCAATAGGCCTTGCCGCCGGAGAGATGCGAGACCTCGGTGAGATAGAGCACCGCCGGCAGCTCCGGCAAATCTTCCATGACATGCAGCGCGGTGGTGCCATGCAGTCCATTGCCGGGCTCGCACTGCGTCGCGCCAGCCTCGGCGAGTGCCGCCAGCATGACACTCGACGTGGTGCCCGGCGCGTTGATCTCAATGTCCTTGCGGCCTGCCTTGGCCAACGCTTCCGCAGCTTTCGCGAGCGTCGCCAGATTGGGGGTCGGCAGCACTTTCCGCGAAGCATGGTCGAACAGCAGAGCAGGGAAAGTGGTGATGCCGGCGAAACGGCCGCCTTCGACGGCATCCAGCCGGTCGGCGACATCGATAATGTCGGCGGCATTGAAACCGCCTTCATGGCCGCGATAGAAGATATCGCCTTCGGCGGCGATGCGGGCCAGCAGATGCTGCACATAGCCGGCCGCCTTGGCGCCTGTTGCCGCTTCCCCAGCCTTGGTATCATTGAACACGGTCCAGTAGTCCGGCTTGAAGGTTTTCGCCGCAGCCGCCGCTTCGAATTTTGCGACCTGCTGGAGATGGCCGAGATGGCCAAGCTTCATGCCTGCCTTGTGGGTGGCGCGGGCGCAAGCCATGTCGACGGCGACCGCGCGGTCAATGCCGCCGCGCATCACAGCCCGGCAGAACGACGAGGAGCGGCCGACCTGCTTGGTCATGGCGAAGATCTTCAGGCCGTTGCGGTTGGCCTCGCTCTTGAGAACCCGCGCATTGGCCTCAACCGTGTCGAGATCGAGCACATAAGCATTGGCCGGCAGCTTACCTTGCTGGTGCAACCGGATAGCTGATTCGATAAAGGCGGGGTTGCGGCGGCGCAAAATGTCGAGAAACATGGATGGCTTCCTTCAGCGGTTCTTTTCGCGCAGCGACACGGCGACTGCGGTCAGGATGATGAGGCCGCGCACGATCATCTGGTCGGAGACCGACAGGCCCATCAGGATCAGGCCGTTGTTGAGCATGCCCATCATCAACGAGCCGACCAGCGCGCCGACCACGGAGCCCTTGCCGCCATTGAGCAGCGTGCCGCCGACGATGACGGCGGCGATGACCGTCATCAGGTCGGTTTCCCCGAGAGTATATTTCGCCGCCTGCAGGCGACCGGCATAGAGCAAGCCGGCAAGACCGGCGAGTCCGCCGCTGATGGTCAGCACGGCGAGCCTGATCCTGGGCACGCTGATGCCCGATACGCTTGCGGCGCGGGCATTGTCGCCGGTCGCCAGCAAATGCGCGCCGAAACGGGTTTCGCGGAACACCAGGTGGCCGATGGCCACGGCAATCACCGACCACCAGACGAGTGAGGGGACACCGAGCAGCGAGCCGGAACCGAAGAAGCCGGTGAACGCTTCGTTGGTCACCGAGATCGAGCGAAGGTCTGTCATCGAACGCGAAACGCCGGCGAACAGGCCGAGCGTCGCCAGCGTCACCAGGAAGGAGGGCAGCCTGACATACGCCACCAGCACGCCGTTGATGACGCCGATCAGCAGGCCGGCGCCGAGGCCGGCGACTATCCCTGCCGGCATGCCGTACGCGTTGATGGTGACGGCGGCTGCAAGGGCCGCCACCGCCACGATCGAGCCGATCGACAAATCTATTTCGCCGGCCGACATGACGAAGACCAGGCCGATGGCCATGATCGTCACCGGCGTCGTCTGCAACACGATGTTCGATAAGTTTCGGACGGTGAGGAAGCCGCTGTCCCTCAGCACAATGGCGAAGAACAGGAAGATCGCCAGGAAACCGAGGTAGACGACATATTGCTGCAGATTGAAGCGGCTGGCGAAGCTGCTACCGGCGCTGGTGTTGGCACTGGACATTTTATTCCTCCGGTGGTGAGCGCTTCGCCTCGAGCCTATTTCACCGCGTCCGCGATAGCCGCCGGTACGTCCCTGTTGAGGGACTTCTTCCAACCGTCCTTCACCGTGTCCTTGGTGACGGCGATGGAATCTACGGCATAGAATGGTTCGGCCTTCTTGCCGACCAGAGAACCTGCCGAGGCGCGCGCCAGCGTCACGCCAATGCTGTAGGCCTCGTCGGCGACGAGGGCCGCGATGTTGCCGCCCTTGACCATGTCGAGCGCGGCAGGCTCATTGAGGTCGAGCGTGACAATCTTGGTGTGCGTGTTGCCGGCACCGCGCAAGGCCGAAAGCACGCTCAGCGCCGGTTCGGCCCAGGTGACATAGATGCCGTCCAGGTCCGGATGCTGGGTGATCATCGCCTGGGCGATGTCTTCGCTGCGCGCCGGGTCGGCCATGCCGGCCTCGGCCTCGATCTTCATATCGGGATAGTCCTGCTCGATGGTCTTCTTGAAGGCCTGGTCGCGCTGGTTGGTGACGTAGAAGTCGGCATCGTGGAAGATGTAGCCGACCTTGCCTTTCTTGCCGAGCGCCTCGGCCATGGCGATGCCGGCCTTGTTGCCCATCTGAAAGAGATCGTCGGAGACGATGGTGACATAGTCCCTGCCCTGCTTGTAGCCGGCCGGGGAATTGTCGACGAAGCCGAGCTTGACGCCGGCCTGTCGTGCCGGATCGTAGACCGAAGCTGCAGTCGCCGGATCGACGGGAAGCGACAGGATGATCGACGGCTTTTTGGCCATCACCGTCTCGATATCGGCCTTCTGTCGCGCGGCGTCGAAACCGGCATCGGTCTGCGCCACCACCTCGATGCCGAGGCGCTTGAATTCGTCATGGGCGCCGGCATTGACGGCGTTGGTGTATTCGCTCATCTCGTGCCAGACGAGGGCGGCGGTGAACTTGCCGTCCTTGATCTGCTGCTCTTCGGCTGGCGTCAGCGTAAGACTGCTCGCCGGCACCGGCTTTTCACCATTCGGTCCTGTGGTGACGCCTTCGGCGGCGAAGGCGTGCATGGCTAGCAGGCTCGCCACCGTCGTTATGATTGCAGATGCTATGCGCATGTCCCGATTCCCCTTTTTGTTGTCGAAGAAAAGCTCCGGTGCGGCGGGCCGCGCCGGAGCGAGAGCCTTACTTGAACGCGTCGAGCACCGGCTGCGGCGCGTCGCGGTTGAGCGAGTCCTTCCAGCCCTGCGCGACATTCTCCTTGGTGACGGTCAGGGCCGGGGCGACGACGAAGGCTGGTGTCGGCTGGCCAAGCAGCGACTTCATGCCGGAAGCAGCCATGGCGCGGCCGAGTTCATAGGCCTTGTCGGCGACGAGGGCTGCGACATTGCCGCCCTTGACCATGTCGAGCGCGACCGGCTCGGCGAGGTCGAGCGTGACGATCTTGGTCCTGGCGTTGCCGGCGCCGCGTAGCGCCGACAGCACGCCGTCGGCCGGCTCGGCCCAGGTCACGTAGATGCCGTCGAGATCGGGATGTTGCAAAAGCATCGCGTTGGCCAGTTCCTCGGCGCGGGCCGGGTCGGATATGCCCTGTTCGGCGACGATCTTGATGTCGGGATACACCTTCTCGATGGTGGTCTTGAAGGCTTGGTCGCGCTGGTTGGTGACGTAGTAGGCAGCGTCGTGGAAAATGTAGCCGACCTTGCCCTTGCCGCCAATCGCCTTGGCCATCGCGTCCGCAGCCTGCTTGCCCATCTGGAATAGATCGTCAGTCACGATCGAAGCGTAATCGGTGCCCTGCTTGTAGCCCTTGGGCAAGTTGGACAGGAACACCAACTTGGTGCCGTCCTTGACCGCCTGGCGGAAGGCTTCTGCCGAGGTGACCGGGTCGAGCGGCAGCGCCAAGATGACGTTGGGCTTGGCGGCCAACGCCGTCTCGATGTCGCTGCGCTGGCGGGCGGAGTCGAACTGGGCATCCGTTTTGACCGCAATGGTGATGCCGGCGCGGGCGAATTCGTCGGTGGCGCCGGCGGTTACCGCATTGGTGAAATCGGACGAGGTGTGCCAGAGCAACGCAGCCTTGTAGCCCTTGTCCTTGAGCGCGGCGATGTCGGCATCGCTTAGGATCACGTCGGCGCTCGGCGTGGCGCTCTCGCCCTGCGGGCCGACCGTCTGTGCGAAAGCTGGGTTGGCGGCAAGCATCAATCCGCCGGCAAAGGCGGCGGCGATCAGTGTCTTCATCGGCATGTCAGTTCTCCCATTTTGCTTCGTTGGTGGTTCAGTCGGCCACGCCGCAATAGCGGGCCATGAAGGCGGCGAAGCCGACTATGCCGGCGAAATATTCCTCGACATCCACGTGCTCCTCGAATGTGTGGCAATTCCTGATGTCGCCGGGCGCGCAATAGACGGCAGGAATACCGAGCTGATTGATGATGAAGGGGGACTCCGACCAGAACGGTGCGCCCTCGATGACGCCGCGTCCGCTCATTGCGCCAGCCATCGCGTCGGACAGCATGGCGACTTCTGCCCGCGTTTCGCCGATCTCGGCAGCGGTGCCGCCCAGCCTGTGGTCGCGGCCGGCGGGGTAGGCGAACTCTACCGAAATATCCGGATCGGTGATCGCGCCGCGCACGGCAGCCTCGATCTCGGCGGCGGCGGTGTCGAGGTCTTCGCCAGGCAACAGCTTACGGATCAGCGAGAGCGTGCAGCGCTCGGGAACGGCAATGTAGCCGCCGCCGGCAAGCCCGGTGATAAGCAGGAAGCCGCGCCCGACCAGTTTGTGCTCAGCGCGCGCGGCGACCTCATCCGAATGCTTCCAAAGCGCCGTCATCGCGGCATGGCTTGCACGGAGCGCATCCTTGCCGAGTTCTGGCACACCGAAATAGGCGGATTTGCCGGTAATCGAGATATCGGTGATGAAGAAGCCGATCTGCGCCGCATAAACGGCCAGGCGGGTCGGCTCGACATAGACGCTGAAATCGGGTGCTGTGACCTCGCCGGTCTCGATGCGTCCGACGAAGTGCTTGATCCCGGCGGAAATGCCGGTGCCGGGCTGGCCGCTCTCCTCGTCGCCGATGAAAGCGAAGGCGACGTCGCCCTTGAGGCGAACGCCTGCCTTGTCGAGTAGCGCGAGTGCCGCCAGCGAAGCAGTGATGCCGGCCTTGAGGTCGCCTGAGCCGCGGCCCCAGACAGCACCATCAATGATCGGGGCGGCGAACGGATCCTCACGCTCGGTGCCTGCCCAATGCTCGCGCCAGCCGTCTGCATGGACGGTGTCGGTATGGCCCATGAACAGCAGGCGCTTTCCCTGGTCGGCCCCCTTGCGCTCGCCCCAGATGTTGGGCCGCCCGGGAAGAAATTCCGTCCTGGTCAGGCCGCTGAGGTCAAGGTCGCGCATCCTGGCTTCTAGGAAGTCGACGAAGTTGGCTTCGTTGCCGGTGATGCTCTCTCGGCCGATGGCGCGGCGAAACAGCGTTAGTGCGTCGTCGCGGTCGAGCGCTGCCTGCAGGCGGGCGGTAATATCGTGAGTCATATCGCGGCCTCCTTCAGGGCGGCGGCCTGGGCAGGCGGCAGCGAAATCCGGCCATCAGGCGCGTCGACGCCGAACAGCGTGTTGTGCAACTGGCCAAGGCCGATTGCCGCCGCGCCAATGAGGGCTGCGCGTGCGCCGAGTTCGCTCGCCTCGACCCTGACCGGATAGGGGAAGCATAGCGGCAGAAGCGCCTGCACCCTGGACAGGATTTCGGGCCGCAACCCAATCGAGCCGCCGAGGATAAACTTTTCTGGATTGGCGATTGCCGCGATTGCCGCAACGCCTTGCGCCAGATGGCGGGCAGTTTCGTCGAGCACGGTGAGCGCGTCCTTGTCGCCAAGCGCGGCATTCTCGAATATTGCCGGCACCGAGACCTGCCTGCCGGTGAGAGCGTGGTAGCGATCGGTCATGGCGTGGGTGGCCACCGCGCGTTCGAATGCGCCGGTGCGCAGTGATTCCTCGGTGAAGGGATCGGCCCCGATCGGCATGAAACCGATCTCGCCGGCGGCGTGCCCAGCACCCCGCACCAGATGGCCGCCCAGCATCAGCCCGCTGCCGATGCCGGTGCCGAGCGCGATGTAGGCGAGATTGTCGATGCCCTGGCCTTGGCCGAGCCAGTTCTCGCCAAGCACCGCGAGATTGACGTCGTTCTCGATCATCACCGCGACGCCGAGCGCTTCTTCGAAGGCATCCAGCACATTCATTGTGTCGAAGCCGGCAATGTTCGGCGCCATTAAAATGCGGCCGGTGGCCGGGTCAGGAGCGCCAGGCGCGCCGATGACGGCCAGGCGTATCTTCTTGCGCGCGACGTGCTGTCTGGCCGCGGCATCGAAGGCCAGCGCTGCAATCTGATCGACGACGAACTGGCCGCCGCGCGGGTCGGTCGGTGTGGCGGCTTCGGCAAAGATCTGGCAGGCAAGGTCCGTCAGCGCGACCCGCACCTTGGTGCCGCCAAGGTCGACGGCGATGATATAGGCTGCGTCGTGGACCAGTTCGTAGGTGACGGCGGTGCGCCCGACATGGCCGCTGGTGCGGCCGGTTTCCTGGACCCAGCCCTCCTGCTCGAGCCCGCGCATGATTTCGGAGATGGTCTGCTTCGACAGGCCCGTCAGCTTGGCGATCGAGGCGCGGGAGATCGGCCCGCCCTGGACGATCGCTTCCATCACGGAGCGCTGTGAGAACTGACGGGATATGCGCGGCAGGTCAGTCACATTGAACTCCCGTTAATTCGTTCTATGAGCGAACTTATTATTCGGAACTGGACCTGTCAATGTATGTTCGCGAGCGGCCGTTTTTGCGCACGCGAACATTGATCCGGAGGCAGGATTCAGGCGCGGTGCTGCCGTTCGGCAGAAGATAAATGCGGTCAGGGAGTGGCTGGATCAGCTTCTTGAATCAATTGGGCGAACAGCTTCGCAGCGCATTGACAAATAACGATCATGCTAGTCTCTGAGGGGCACTGTTTTCTACAGGAGATCAATACAGCGGATGGTTCGCCGGTCCATATCTCTCGTATTCTCTCGTATGGGTCTGTCGAACCATGGGACGATGAACGAGACCAACTATTGGCTTCGAGAATATCGGTGATGTACCGCGGGTCTGCGTCCCAGTGAATGGCTCAAATGGGGCCGGCAGCGGAACGTCCGTTTGCAGTTTGCAAACGTGGATAACTACCATACCGCCTTAACTCGCAAAGACCCGTTTGACGCCAACTGGGCTGGCCCGAAGCCGACCTCTCCGTCCAGCATAGTCCGATCATATTCGGCGCAAGCTGCTCGCTTGAACCGTGGGATAGAATTCCGCCAATCTCGACCCGCCTATGCCTGGGTGGCCCCTGCTCACAATCACGAGCGTAGCGCCATCTTTCCGAATGGCCGGGTGAGGCTGGAGAAATCGCCGCTGAACCTTCTCGACCAGCCATTCTCCGGCTTTGGCAAAAAGCCGGTTCGAAGGCTTTTCCGCCATGTGCCGTTGCCTTTCGCAACGAACGGTCAACCGACTGTGAATAGCACTTGCAGGCACGTGGTTGTCAGGCGCCCACCGAACTTGACAAGCAGTCTTGCAGGAACTGCGTCGAGCACTGAACGTTTGACCAAGCGCGGGCATCTCCGCCTTGGCTAAGGACCATCAATGTTCACGTTCATGTTTGCCACCGGCATCGAGAACAGCACCCCCACCATTCGACAAGGCCGGGAGCGCGTCGACGAAATGGAAAAATGCCGCTTCTACGAACGATGGCGCACCGACTTCGAACTGGTCCAGGATCTCGGGGTGCATTTCCTCCGCTACGGACCTCCCATCCACAAAACATGGCTGGGTGACGGACGTTATGATTGGGCATTCGCCGATGAGACCTTCGCGGACCTGAAGGCGAAAGACATTCTTCCGATCGTCGACCTTTGCCATTTTGGCGTTCCGGACTGGATTGGCAACTTCCAGAACCCGGACTTTCCGACACTATTCGAGCACTACGCCAGGGATTTCGCGATGCGCTATCCGTGGATCCAGCTCTTCACCCCAATAAATGAGATGTTCATCTGCGCCACCTTTTCGGCCCGCTGGGGATGGTGGAACGAACAACTGAGCAGCGACACTGCTTTCGTCACCGCCCTCAAGCACATCGTGAAGGCGAACGTGCTTGCCATGCGGGCGATTCTCGAGGTGCGGCCGGACGCCATCTTCATTCAGAGCGAATCCTCGGAATACTTCCACGCCGATTCTCCCGAGGCGGTCGGCAGAGCGGAACGGTTCAACAGCGAGCGTTTCCTGTCGCTTGACCTCAACTACGGTCATGACGTCGACGCGCACACCTATCGCTATCTTCTCGAAAACGGGATGACGGCCGAAGAATACAGTTTCTTCCTGGAAAGCCATCTGCGCAGGCATTGCGTGATGGGCACCGACTATTACCAGACCAACGAACATCGGGTTTGGGCAGACGGAACGACGTCCGGGTCCGGCGAGGTGTTTGGCTATGACGAGATCACGCGGCAGTACTTCAACCGCTACCGGCTTCCCGTAATGCATACGGAGACCAACATCAGCGAAGGCCCCAATGGAGACGAGGCCGTCTATTGGCTGTGGAAAGAGTGGGCCAACGTGCTGCGGATCCGCAACGATGGCATCCCCATCGTAGGCTTCACCTGGTACTCGCTGACGGATCAGGTGGACTGGGACAGTGCGCTTCGGGAGAACAACGGACGGATCAATCCGCTCGGCCTCTATGACCTCGACCGAAATCCGAGGGCGGTGGGGCGCGCTTTCAAGGCGCTGATCGCGAACTGGAACAAGCTGTTGGCCACACAAAGTGTCTGCCTTGCTTTGCCGGTCTTTCTTCCCTCACAGCAAGACGATGCCATTGTTCGCGCGCAACAGGATTATGCGCGCAGCCTGCTGAGCGTGGATCGGGTCGCTGAAGGCTGGACTGAACCACTTGCTGCTCCCCAGAAAGAGGTCGAACCCGATGCGCCTGGATAACAAGACTGCATTGTAACCGGTGCTGCAAGCGGCATTGGACTGGCCATCGCCATGCGGTTGGGCACCGAAGGTGCACGGGTGAGCCGACGTGGGTGGAGGCAAGGTCGAGAAGGCGCGCATCGGTTCGACAAGGGGCGCGCCGGGGAGGCCGCTATCACGGTGCTGTCGACTTGCGCTCACGCGTTCGGCAGGTTGGTAATAATCGTCAACAACGCGCCGGCCTGATAATCTTTAACCATTGAGGCATTCACTAGAGCGGGCTGGCTGAAGGTGCTGAGCGTCGACCTGCTGGGAGCAATTTATTTCGCCGGAAAGGCATTCGCTCATATGACATCTGGGGGGCGTCATCGTAAAACATATTGAGTGTGCGCGGTCGAGACGAGCTCCGCACGTCGAGCTATACGCCGCGGCAAAGGCCACCCTCCTGTCTCTAACCGAGACCCGACGCAGTTCGCACCTTGGCCGACTGGGCATGAATCCGGACGATTACCGAACCAAATGGAACCTGCCTCGCAATTACCCGATGGTGGCACCCAACTATTCGGGAAGCGTTCCGCATATCGCCTCTAACACCCAGTAGCGGACAGCTCTCGCCTGAGGCGTCAGTCGTCGTTGAAGCGCTCCGGCATCGCATTCGAGGCCAAGGCTGGTGCACAAGGATCATGACATCGAATTCCACTCTTTACAGGAACAAGTGCCTTTCCTCGGGATTAGGATTCGACGCCGCAACGGCGTCGAACCCCAAAGGAGACTCACATGAAACGTAAGATTTTGACAGCTACAGCGATCTCTCTCTGTCTCGCCACCGCGGCCTTGGCGCAGTCGTCGGGAACATCCAGCGGCACGAACGGAACGTCCGGCTCATCGGCCGGGTCCAGTATGAGCTCTACGTCTGGCTCCGGCCAAAGCGGTATCCCGAGCGGCTGGGACAGCAAGCTCTCCGGCTCATTCTTCAGCGACGCCAATTCGGGAAGACTTCTGTCGCAGGATGAGATCCGCAAGAACTGGTCGTCCCTGAGCTCTGAACAGCAGGCACAGGTTCGCTCCGACTGCTCGAGGATGACGGCCAGTAACGGCACTGGCTCTGGCACAATGACCGGCACGTCAGGTAGCTCGGCTTCGACCGGCAGTGATACAACGGCGAGTATCGGCACCGGCTCTGGCACAGCCACCGGCACTTCAGGCAGCTCTGGTTCGACCGGCAGTAACACCACGGCCAGCAACAGCACTGGTTCGGGTACAACCACCGGCACGTCGGGATCCTCGAATACAGCTGGCGATACGACCGCCAGCACCAGCACGGGTTCGGGCGCGAACTCGGCTGCTCAAATGGCTTCGATGCGGCAACTCTGCACTCAGGTTCAAGGGATGTGAGTGAATGCGGCGCTCCGGGCCGGCTTGGCCGGAATAAGAAGAGGCCTTGGAGGCCCGGGCATCGCTTTGGTTTGGTAGCCATTTCGGCGCTGAAGTCGGCCGGAGACCGGGGTGACAACTCGGCGCTTGTCGCGCTGCTTTTCTATCGCCGGCGACCGTCACTCGCCAATAGCGCGCTTCGCGTCGAGACACTTCTCCCGGCTGAGGCAAGCGAGATTCCGTCCCGTCCATACCTGCCAAGATAGACCGTCTCGCGGCCTCCGTTGAGCCTGTAATCCAGCCGAAAGGAGATCGCGCCACTGGGCATGACGCGAACATACATGCCGTCGCAATCTTGTAGATGTTCTCTTTTGGTTCAGGGCTTTAAGGGCGACGTCCGTCAGCATTCCCCGCTACCTCCTGAAAAGTACCGTCAGTACAATTTCGAGGCTCTTCGGCAGAAATTTTGTTTTATCTTCAATTCCTTAAGGCATAAAAAAATACCGTCAGAGCCTCATTGGATCTGACGGTACTTCGAAAAATCTGAGCTACCAATATGCGGAAGGTCCCTCAGCCGGTCCGTCAATCCAATCTCTGCGCACCGATTGTCGCCGAATGGGTTTATATGTGTTGTCAAATAGTTATGGCGTACAATGGCGTGTTTTCGGCGGCGTTTGAGTGGGCCTGAATCACTCCCACTCGATGGTGCCTGGCGGCTTTGACGTCACGTCGTAGACGACGCGGTTGATGCCGCGGACTTCGTTGATGATGCGGGTGGCCGCCGCGCCGAGGAAAGCCATGTCGTAGTGGTAGAAGTCGGCGGTCATGCCGTCGACGGACGTCACGGCGCGCAGGGCGCAGACGAATTCGTAGGTGCGGCCGTCGCCCATCACACCGACGGTCTGCACCGGAAGCAGCACGGCGAAAGCCTGCCAGATGGCGTCGTAGAGGCCGGCCTTGCGGATCTCGTCGAGATAGATGGCGTCGGCCTCGCGCAGGATTTCGAGCTTTTCGCGGGTGATACCGCCGGGGCAGCGGATGGCAAGGCCTGGTCCAGGGAACGGATGGCGGCCAATAAAACTTTCGGGCAGGCCGAGTTCCTTGCCCAGTGCCCTCACCTCGTCCTTGAACAGTTCGCGCAGCGGCTCGACCAGCTGCATGTTCATGCGCGCCGGCAGGCCGCCGACATTGTGGTGCGACTTGATGGTCACCGACGGGCCGCCGGTGAAGGAGACGCTCTCGATGACGTCGGGATAGAGCGTGCCTTGCGCCAGGAAATCGGCGCCGCCGAGTTTCTTGGCCTCTTCCTCGAACACTTCGATGAACAGCCGGCCGATGGTCTTGCGCTTCTTCTCGGGGTCGGACTCGCCTTCCAGCGCCGAGATGAATTTTTCCGACGCGTCGACCAGGATCAGCGGCAGATTGTAGTGCTGGCGGAACATCGCCACCACGCCGGCGGCCTCGTCCTTGCGCATCAGGCCATGGTCGACAAGAATGCAGGTCAGCTGGTCGCCGACCGCTTCGTGGATCAAAAGTGCGGCGACCGATGAATCCACGCCGCCCGACAGCGCGCAGATCACCTTGCCCTTGCCGACCTGTTTGCGAATTGTCTCGACCGCATGCTCGCGATAGGCGCGCATCGTCCAGTCGCCTTCGATGCCGGCGATGTTGTGCACGAAGTTTCTCAGCAGCCTGGCGCCATCCGGCGTATGCACAACTTCCGGGTGGAACATGATGCCGTACATCTTGCGCGCGACGTTGCCGAAGATGGCGAAAGGCGAGCCTTCCGACTTGCCGAAGACTTCGAACCCCTTGGGCAGCGAGATGACGCGGTCGCCATGGCTCATCCACACCTGGTGGCGCTGGCCTGGCGCCCACAGGCCCTCGAACAGCGGGCTGTCCTTTTCGATCTCGACGAAGGCGCGGCCGAATTCGCGATGGTTCGAGCTTTCGGCGACGCCGCCCATCTGCACGCACATGGCCATCTGGCCGTAGCAGATACCGAGCACAGGTACGCCGGCATCGAAGACGATCTGCGGCGCGCGCGGGCTGCCGATGTCCGATGTCGAGGCGGGACCGCCCGACAGGATCACGGCTTTCGGATTGATGCGCTTGAAGGCAGCTTCGGCCGATTGGAACGGCACGATCTCGGAAAACACGCCAGCCTCGCGGATGCGGCGGGCGATGAGTTGCGTAAACTGGCTGCCGAAATCGATGATGAGAACGGTGTCGGCCAGGACTGTATCGGGATGATTGGCTGTCGTCATGGCGAGCCTTTAGAGAAAGAAACGAGTCGGCGCAATGGGGTGCGTAGCCCGACTTTCAGAGCGCTGCCGGCTCTTGCCCAGGCTGCTCCTTGTGTAGCGTGCCGGAGCCGATGGCCTGTTCGAGGCGCATGACCGCATCGGCCAGCTTCTCGTCGATGACATGGAGGTATTCGGTCCAGTCGCCAACGTGGCGCAGATCGGCTGCACCGTCTGAAATGCCGCGCAGGCCGATAAGCGGGACATCGAACAACTGGCAGGCGCGCAGGCAGGCGAAGGTTTCCATGTCGACCATATCGGCGGCGATGGCGTCGTAGGCGGCGCCGGTGATGATGGCGCCGCCGGTCGACAGGCTGGCTTCTTTAATGCCCGGTATCCTGAATGATAGCGGGACGGTCACCGGCAGGTCGAGGAACGGCGTCGCGCCTTTTTCGAAGCCTAGCGGCGAAGCGTCGATGTCGCGATAGCTGACCGAGACCGCCTGGTAGATTTCCGTCTGCTCCAGTGTGCGGCTGCCGGCGGAGCCGAGCGAGACGACGAGATCGGGCAACGCCTTCTCGGATTTCAGCCATGACAGTTCGGCGCCGAGCCGCACACCTGCCTCTACCGGGCCGACGCCCGTCATCAGCGGCGTGAACAGTTTTTGCAGATGCGGACCGTACTCGGCCTGCGCCGCCATGACGAAGAGGACGTCCTTGCCACCAATTCGCGTAATTTTGGCCATCAGCCTGCTATCCCGTCACGGCCAACCACCGTCATCATCGTGCCGGTCATGGTCGCGATCAGCTTGGCCTCGCCATCGGCGGCAAAGGCGTAGGCCTGGCCGTCGGCGACGATGATGGTGCGGCCGGGCTTGGTCACCGAGCCGCGGAACAGGAAGCGTTCGCCCCGGCCGGGCGCCAGGAGATTGACCTTGAACTCGATGGTCAGCACACCGGAATTTTCCGGCATCAGCGAAAATGCGGCATAGCCGCAGGCCGAATCCAGCGCCGTCGAAATCACCCCGGCATGCAGGAAACCGTGCTGCTGGGTCAGTGCCTGGGAATAGGGCATTTCGATCTCGATGATGCCCGGCGTCACAAGCGTCAGTTCGGCGCCGATGGTCGCCATCGCCTGCTGGCGCGCGAACGACGCCCTGACGCGGTCCTCATAATCGGGTGCGGGTACGATCTTTGCTGCCATGGCCATCGCCCTGATTTATCTGCAAAGCTTATCGCAGACGCCTGAACGCCACGCAAATGCTTTTGCTGCACTGCAGCAAAGCACTCAGTTCAACAGGAGCAGCGACGCGTTGAGCAAGGTGGCGAAGGCTACCCACGCGGCATAGGGCGCAAACAGCCAGCCGGAAACCCGGTCGCGGTTCCACACCGTGGCTATGAACAGCGCAATGCTGGCGAGAAGAGCCAGGATCACTACCAGTGCCGGCCCCATCTGTTTGGCGCCGAAGAAAGTCGGCGACCACGCGAAGTTCAGAACAAGCTGGAGGGCCCAGATCTTCATCGCGGCGCCTGCTCGTTCCCGCTCCCATGTCCGCCAGCCGGCTACGGCGATCAGGACATAAAGGAGCGTCCAGGCCGGCGCGAAGACCCAGTTGGGCGGGTTGAAGGGCGGCTTGGCGAGCGAGGCATACCATTCACCCGGCAGCGTCGCATAGCCGATCAACAGGCCGCCGCCGAGCACCAGAAGGAGGAAAAGCAGAAGCGACACATATCTTTGCAAGAATTCTACCCCGTCTGGCGGCCGACGCCGCGCATCTGCAACTGGCGCTATGTCAGCCTGTCAATCGCAGCGTCAATTCGCCCGACGCAGCGCACAGAAATGGAACCCGTCGGTGCCGCTCAGAGCCGGCGACAGCGAGATATCGCTTGTCTTGCCGATCCGGGCGGCCGCTGCGTGACCGGGGAAGCTGGCATCCCAGAGCGCGCGATGATCGACCGGAACGAAGCCCTTGTGCCGTTCGCGAAAGGCGGCGACCTGCTCGCCATTCTCCTCGTCGAACACCGAACAGGTGATGTAGACCAGCAGGCCGCCCGGTTTGACATAGGCATTCGCCGCATCGAGGATCGCCGACTGCTCGCCCTTGCGGGCATCGAGCTGTCTTTGCGTCAGCCGCCATTTGGCGTCTGGACGGCGCCGCCAGGTGCCGCTGCCGGTGCAGGGCGCATCGACCAGCACAATGTCCATGTGGCCTGCGAGGGGGCTGAGCTCAGCCGGCTTGGTGACAACCTGGACGTTGCGGTTTTCCGAACGGCGGATGCGGTCGAAGATCGGCGCCAGCCGCGCCTTTTCGGCATCATGGGCGAAGACCTGACCTTTGTTGGCCATCGCCGCAGATAGCGCCAGCGTCTTGCCGCCGGCGCCGGCGCAGAAATCGAGCACCTGCATCCCGGCTTGCGCGCCGGCAAGGGTTGCAACGATCTGCGAACCCTCGTCCTGAACCTCGAACCAGCCCTTTTGGAAAGCCGGCTCGGCCTGTACGTTGGGGTGCCGGCCGTCGCCGTCGATGGGCGGGATGCGAATGCCTTGCGGCGCAATAGCAGCTGCCTTGGCGCCGGTGTCGGCGAGTTCCGCCAGCACTTTGGCGCGGTCGGACTGCAGCGTGTTGACCCTGATGTCGAGCGGCGGGCGGGTCGCCAAAGCCGCCCCTTCCGCAACCCAGTCTGCGCCAAAGGCTCGTTCGAACAACGGCGCGCACCAGTCGGGTATGTCCGCCCGCACTGCCTCCGGCGCGTCTTCAGGCCGGCGCTCGGCCAGCGCCTGCAACTCGGCGGCGCTGAGCAACGGTGGCGCGAACTTGTCGCCCTCGAGCGCATCGTTGAGCGACTGCGGCGTCTGGCCCCATTCGATGAGCAGCGCGCCGAAGCCGATGGCGCGGGGCGTGTCTTCACCCAAAAGCCAGCCGGCGGAACGTTTGTGGCGCAGCGCGTCGTAGACGATGTTGCCGATCGCCGCGCGGTCGCCGCCGCCCGCAAAGCGATGCGACAGGCCCCAATCTTTCAGCGCATCGGCCACCGGCCGGTGGCGCCGGCCAATGTCGTCCAGCACTTCAATGGCTGCCGCCAGCCGTCCGCCCAGTCGCATTCGTCATTCCATCTATCGAGCACAGTATCTTTCGGCCTGCTCTTAGAGCGTTTCGCGTCGAGATTGAACCCCGCTTGAATTTCGCGGCGACGAGGCCTTCCGCTCGCGGCCGACGATTTTCCCCGCCGGCAAATGTCTGCACGCCGGCGATAACAAATCTCAAATATATGCAAGGTCTCTAATGTTGGTAACTGGCCGCCGTAAGCACGATCTGTGGCGCAATTGCTCTGCTTTCCAAGCTTTTGCGTTGGGAATACTCTTTGCGCCATGATTCGCGGCGCGGAAAAGCGGACCGACGGATCGATACGAGGAGAGGGCAATGAAAACGTATCTTGCGGAAGTTCTAGGGACATTTCTATTGGTGTTTATCGGCACGGCGTCGGTGGCGACGGGTGGCTTTCTCGCCGACTTGCCGCTGGGCCAGGAAGCCATCGGCCTGGCGTTCGGCATCGGCCTGATTGCGGCGGCTTACGCGGTGGGTCCCATCTCAGGCGCACATCTCAACCCGGCCGTCACGCTCGGCGTCTTCCTTGCCGGCCGGCTGCCGGCCAAGGGTGTGATTCCTTACTGGATCGCGCAGATCATCGGCGCCATTCTGGCCTCGCTGGCGCTGTGGATCATCGTCTCCGGCCAGACCGGCGGGCACACCACCGGTTTCGGCGCCAATGGCTGGGACGTGGCGAAATGGGGGACGAGTTCGGCCTTCCTGTGGGAGCTGATCGGCACCTTCACCTTCGTCACCGTCATCCTCGGCGTCACCGCCGAGAAGCACTCGACGGCGTTCGCCGGCCTGGTCATCGGCCTGACGCTGGCCGGACTGCACTTCGCAATGATCCCGGTGACCGGCACCTCGCTCAATCCGGCGCGTTCGATCGGCCCGGCGCTGTTTACCGGTGCCGCAGCCCTCAGCCAGCTCTGGCTGTTCATCGTTGCGCCGCTGATCGGCGGCGCAATCGCTGGCGTCGTCGCCAAGGCACGCATCTTCGAAAAGGACTGATTTCGAAGCCTGCGAAAACGAAGGGGGCGGGGGGGCGCCCCGCCCCCGCGGGGGTGGG